>JAZOLP010000101.1:0-4442 GCA_045653225.1 Bacilli bacterium | reverse complement strand
TTGTAAAAAATAATAATTTAAATCAAAAAAACATTAATTTTTTTGTTATATATATGAAAAGGAGATTATTAAATGATAGATTTAGAATTATATAAGGCTCAATTAGAAGAATTGACTAAGTATGGTGATGAACATGGGTATATTCCTATTGGTTTAATTACTAAATTATTATCTAGTGATGATGATGAATTATTAGATGAAGTAATTAGTTATTTAGAATCTAAAAATTATGAAGTAACAAAGGATGATGCTAATTCTCCGGACATTAGTGATGATATTATTATTGATGATATTGGTGATGATTTAGATGACTTGGACGATTTAGATGATTTAGATGATAAAGAACCAGATGATGATGAATTAATCACTGAGGAAGAAGTTGAAATTAAAGTATCTGATTTTGATAACATTGATTCTACACCATATCAATCTGATGATATTGTAAAAATGTATTTACATGAAATTGGTCAAGTTGATTTATTAAACATTACTCAAGAACTTGAACTTGCAAGACAAGTGCAAGAAGGAATAATGTCTAAAGAAAAAATTGAACAATATGAAAAATCAGGTAAGAAATTATCTAATGAAGAAATTAAAGAGTTAGAAGATAAGATTTCTATTGGTAAAGGTGCTCAAGATTTACTTATTGAAGCTAACCTTAGACTTGTTGTTCATATCGCAAAACGTTATATGACAAGAGGCTTACCTTTATCTGATTTAATTCAAGAAGGTAACATGGGGCTTATGAAAGCAGTACTTAAATATGACCCAACACGTGGTTTTAAATTCTCAACTTATGCAACATGGTGGATCCGTCAATCAATCACGCGTGCGATTGCTGATAAAGGACGTAATGTTCGTATCCCTGTTCATATGCATGAATGTATTAACCGTTTAACTAGAACTAGAAGAAGATTAGTTCAAGAATTACATCGCGAGCCAACTATCGAAGAAATTGCTGAAGAAATGAAATTACCAGTTGAAAAGATTGTTGAACTTCAAAGAGTTGCACAAGATTCAATTTCATTTGACAATGCTGTAGGTGATGAAGAGGACTCAACATTAATTGACTTAGTTGCTGATGATAACACATTAAATCCATTAGAATATACTGAAAAAACATTATATCGTGAAGAAATTGACGATGTTTTACAAACATTAACTCCTCGTGAGGAAATGGTTATTCGTCTACGTTATGGTATTGGTGTAGATAGAAGTCATACTTTAGAAGAAGTTGGTAAGATTATGGGTGTAACACGTGAACGTGTACGTCAAATTGAAGCTAAAGCTCTTCAAAGATTACGTCATCACCAAAGAATGAATCGTTTAAAACAACATATTGATTAATAAAATTAAAGAATTTAATTCTCTTTTGAGTTAAATTCTTTTTTTGTTTTAAAAGGGAGTTTTCTTTATTTTCTTTTTTTTGGTAAATAAAACTCATTTGTGGTATAATAAGAAAGACAAATTATAAAAAATATCGAAGGTGGTTAATAATTATGGAAATGACAATGGAAAAATTTGTTGCATATTTAAAACAATTGGGTTTTGTTTACCAAGGAAGTGAAATCTATGGTGGACTTGCAAATGCATGGGACTATGGTCCATTAGGTGTTGAACTTAAAAACAATATTAAAAAAGCTTGGTGGAAAGATTTTGTACAATGCCATCCAAATAATGTAGGGCTTGATGCTGCAATCTTAATGAATCCTCAAACTTGGGTTGCATCTGGTCATGTTGGTGGATTCTCAGATCCTCTAGTTGACTGTAAAGCATGTGGTTCTAGACATAGAGCTGATAAATTAATTGAAGACTTTACATTAGGTGCTGAAACTGGTGATGGATGGGATAACGATAAATTATTTAATTTTATTGTTGAAAATAAAGTAGCATGTCCTAAATGTGGTGCAGTTAATTATACTCCAATTAGAAAATTTAACTTAATGTTTGAAACTCATCAAGGTGTAGTTGAAGAAGCAAAATCTGTAGTATATTTACGTCCGGAAACAGCTCAAGGTATTTTTGTTAACTTTAAAAATGTTCAAAGAACAACAAGAAAGAAAGTGCCATTTGGTATTGGACAAATTGGTAAATCATTTAGAAATGAAATTACTCCAGGTAACTTTATTTTTAGAACTCGTGAATTTGAGCAAATGGAAATGGAATTTTTCTGTAAACCAAATACTGACTTAGAATGGTTTGCATATTGGAAACAATTCTGTTTAGATTTCTTAAGTAAATTAGGATTAAAAGATGAATCTGTTAGATTTAGAGATCATAAACCAGAAGAATTATGTTTCTACTCTAAAGCAACTACTGACGTTGAATTTAAGTATTTCTTTGGTTGGGGTGAACTTTGGGGTATAGCTGATAGAACAGACTATGATTTAGGTGTTCATCAAAAACATTCAGGTGAAAGTTTAGAATATTTAGATCCTGAAACTAATGAAAAATATATACCATATGTAATTGAACCAAGTGTAGGTGTAGAAAGATTATTACTTGCTGTACTTACAGATGCTTATGAGGAAGAAGTATTAGAAGGCGGAGAAACAAGAGAAGTGTTACATTTACATCCAGCTTTAGCTCCTGTTAAAATTGCAGTACTTCCACTTGTAAATAAATTAAACGAAAAAGCTACTGAAGTATTTAAGATGCTTGCAAAAGATTTTATTTGTGAATATGACACAAGTGGTAAGATTGGTAAGAGATATCGTCGTCAAGATTCAATTGGTACACCATACTGTGTAACTGTAGACTTTGATACTTTAGAAAAAGGCTTAGTAACTGTACGTCATCGTGACTCTATGAAACAAGATGTAGTTGCTGTTGAAGACTTAAAAGCATATTTTACTGGTAAATTTGATTTTTAATAAATAAAAAAGAAATGGAGGTGGACAAATGATTTCAAATAATGTAAGAAATAAAATTGTTCAAGACACATCTATTGTTGAAGTTGTATCTGAATATTTACCACTTACAAGAAAAGGTAATAGTTATTTTGGTGTTTGTCCATTCCATGATGATAAAAATCCATCAATGAGTGTAAGTGATTCTGTTAAAATGTTTAATTGTTTTAGTTGTAATACTAAAGGAAATGTTATAACTTTTGTTTCGAAATATGAAAATATCTCGATAGATCAAGCGACAATTAAGCTTGCAGAAAGATTAGGAATGAAAATTAATACTAATGTTTCTAAAGAAGCATTAAAACAAGAGCGTTTAGAAAATATTATGAATGAAGCATCTAAATTCTATAGTTTCTATTTAAGAAATAGTGAAGAAGGAATTCATGCTTTAAAATATTTATATGATCGTGGTATTAAAGACGAAATAATTGATAAATTTAGAATCGGTCTTGCACCAAATTTAAATGATGGTTTATATCAATTCTTAATAAAAAAAGGTTTTTCTGAACTAGATTTAATTGAGTTAGGACTTATAAAACAAGAAGAAAATAATAAGATTCATGATGTTTTTAGAATCCGTGTTATGTTTCCTCTTGCATCAAACTCAGGTAAAATTGTTGGTTTTAGTGGACGTATTTACACAAATAGTAATCAAGCTAAGTATATTAACTCAAATGAAAACATCTTATTCCATAAAGGTGAAGTATTGTATAATCTTCATAATGCTGCACTTCCAGCAAGGCAACTAGATAAGATTTATTTATTTGAAGGATTTATGGATGTTATTGCAGCATATCGTGCTGGAATAAAAAATGGTGTTGCAACAATGGGGACCGCCCTTACTAAAGAACATATTCAACAGTTATTGTCTATTACGAAAAATATTGTATTATGTTTTGACGGTGATGAAGCTGGTATAAAAGCGATGCGACGTTCGGCAAAGATGCTTTCTGCTTTAAATATAATTCCTGAAGCAGTTGTTTTACCTAATAATCAAGATCCTGATGAATATATTAAAGAATATGGTTCAAAACAATTAGAAGCATATTTAATTTCTAAAGCAAAACCTGTTTACTATTGGCTTTATAAACTTGCGTATAACAAAGTTATTAAAAACGATATTTCTAGTGTTGAACAATTTAAACATGAAGTATTTGAGTTTTTAAAAGAAGTAAATCAAGAAACTATTAAAGATCATTACTTAAATTTAATGGCTACTGATCTTGGTGTAGATATAAATAGTTTAAAAAAAGATTATCAAGGTGTTGCTGAAAGTTCAAATGAAAGCTATATTCCTTCAAATGTTGAACAAGTATATGAAAATGTTCCTTCAAAAAAACAATTAAGCGAAGTTAAGGTTACAAAAGCTTTAAAAAGAGCTTATCAAATTATTATTAAACACTGTATATATAATCATAATAAGTTAAATAAATATTTAGCTCACACTCAAGACTTTTTTGCGGGTAGTGGATTAGTTTTAGAATTTTCTATAATTCAAGCTATTGAAACTGAAGTGTTAATTAATCCTAAATT
>JAZOLP010000100.1:0-4636 GCA_045653225.1 Bacilli bacterium | reverse complement strand
AAGTCTACGTGTTTTAAAACAACAATAAAAAATATATCAATTAGAACTGAAATAAATATAGATATTGAAACATATATTTATAAAATTATTTATTTTATGATTAAAAGAAGAAAAGAAATTTCAACAATTAAGGAGAAGTTAAATGAACAATCATCAAATAATAGAATTATTAAAAATATCAATGTCAAGCATTAAAGAAATTGCAGATGTGGATATGATAGTTGGAACGAGTATGAATTTAGGTGAAGCAAAAGTAATACCTATTTCTAAAGTTAAATACAGTTTTATAAGTGGAGGCTTAGATCAACAAGCTCCTAAAACATATATAGATGGTGATTATCCATTTGGTGGAGGTGCTGGAGGAATGACTTCTATTGTCCCAGTAGCTTTCTTAGTTTATGTTAATAATGATATCAAACTTTTACATTTAGAAGAAGCATCACATTCTTTAGAAACTTTGGTCGATGCTATTCCCAATGCTGTTACTAAAATTATGAATACTGTAAATAATAAAAAGAATCTTATTTAAATAAGGTTCTTTATTTTTTCATATGAATCTTTTTTGCAATAAATATTAAAATATGATATAATAAATAAATAGAAAAAGAATATTTTAGTGGAGGAAAACTAATGAAGGAAGTTATTATTATAGGTGGTGGAGCAGCTGGTATTTTATGTGCTGCTGCTATTAAAGAAAAAAGTAATGAACTAGTAAATGTAACAATAGTAGAAAGACTTGAAAAAATAGGAAAAAAGATACTTGCTACAGGAAATGGTAAATGTAATTTTACAAATAAAAATTTAAATCCAAAAAGATATAATAATCCTAAATTTGTTACTCCTTGTTTATCTAAATATGGTTATAAAGAAATAATTGATTATCTTGAATCAATTGGTTTACTTAGCAAAGAAATAAGTGAAGGTAGAATGTATCCATATACTGAATCTGCTACTACTGTATTAGAAGTTTTGCGCATGCACTTAACTAGACTAGGTGTTAATATTAAAACAAATTTTGAAGTTAATAAGGTTGTAGAAAAAAACGGCAAATATTTGGTATATAATAAAAATCAAAGAAATTATTGTTTAGAATGTGATTATTTAGTTTTTGCTTGCGGTGGGGCTTCTGCTCCTGTTTTAGGAAGTAATGGAAGTGGATATCCTTTATTAAAACCATTTAAAGTTAAAATAACTGATATATATCCAGGATTAGTTGGATTAAAAAGTGACATTACAATTTTAAAGATTTTAAATGGTTTAAGATTTAAATGTAATGTTTCTGTAATTGAAAAGAAAACTAAAGAATGTGTATGGACTCAATATGGTGAAGTACAGTTCAAAGGTGATGGTATTAGTGGTATTGTTGTGATGGAAGCATCTACATTTATTGCAAGAGAAGGCGGTAATTATATTATTAACTTAGATTTAATGCCTGAAGCATCATTAGATGATACTATTAGAATGCTTAATATTAGAAAAGAACTTTTTGAAAATCAAGAAGTTTCATCATTACTTACAGGAATGCTTCCTAAAATGTTTGGTGCGGTAATTATTAAAAAAGCATCTATAGATATGAATTCATATATTAAAACTCTTTCTAAAGCAAATATTAATAAAATAGCTGGTTTAATTAAGGCTTTCCCTTTAGACATTAAAGGAGATTATGGGTTTGAACGTTCTCAAGTTACAGTTGGTGGTGTTTCACTTACTGAAGTTGATCATGAAACTTTAAAAATTCGTAAAATGCCAAACTCCTTTGTTTGTGGAGAAATGCTTGACATTGATGGAGAGTGCGGTGGTTACAATCTTCAATGGGCATTTTCTTCTGGATATCTAGTTGGAAATCAAATCGCAGAAAGTATTAATGAAAATGCTTAAGTTAGGTAATATTAAATATCCAATTACAAAAGATGAACATGTAACTTATGATATGCTAATAGATTTCTTATATAAGTATATATCTAAAAAGTTTAATGTAAAAAATTTATGTAATGTGGATTTAGTAAAAAAGAGTTTAGACGCAAGAACACCTGATTTATCATATGTTTTAACTTGTGTTTTTTCTTGTAGTAATGAAAATAGTTTATTAAAAAATAAAAATATATCTAAATATGTTACACCAAAGGAATTACTAGAATTAAATAATTTAAAAACAAAAAGACGAAGAAAAATATTAGTTGTTGGTATGGGACCTTCTGGATTATTTAATGCATACGTTTTAAATAAAGCAGGATTTGATGTTACTTTAATTGACAAAGGTGAAAAAGTAGAAGAACGTATAAAAAAAGTAAATACTTTTTTTGAAACTGGTATCTTAGATGAATATTCTAATATTCAATTTGGAGAAGGTGGAGCTGGAACGTTTTCTGATGGAAAGTTAGGAACAAATGTTGATAGTCCATATACCAAATTTATATTTGAAAAACTTGTAGAGTTTGGTGCTAATAAAGATATATTATATGAAGCAAAACCACATGTTGGAACTGATATATTAAGAAAAGTTATTATTAATTTAAGAAATAATTTAATTGATTCAGGTGTTAATGTTATGTTTAATACTGAATTAATTGATTTTAATGATAATTGCGCTTCATTATTAAATAATGGTAATAAAATAGAAGAATATTTTGATTATTTAGTGTTAGCAGTAGGACATAGTGCAACTTCAGTATATGAATTATTAAAGAAAAAAGAAGTATTACTAGAACCTAAAAATTTTGCAGTAGGTGTCAGAATTGAACATTTACAAAAAGATATAAATAAAGTTCAATACCATAATGAATATAATAATTTGGGTGCTGCAGATTATAAATTAGTTGCACATGTTGGAAATAGAAGTTTATATACTTTTTGTATGTGTCCGGGTGGGTATGTAGTTAATGCATCAAGTGAAAATGGCTGTTTAGTAACCAATGGAATGAGCAATAATGCACGTAATTCTTTAAATGCAAATTCAGCCTTATTAGTTAATGTAAATGTTGATGATTATTATAATGGTGATGTATTAGATGGTATTAAATTTTTAAGAAAATATGAAACATTATGTTATAATAAATATGGTAAATTTATTGCACCTGTACAACTTGTTGGAGATTTTATTAAAGGCATTCCTTCTAGTGAATATAGAAGTGTAGTTCCAAGTATTAAACCTGCTTATAAACTTGGCACTATTGATGATGTTTTACCTTCATTTGTAAGTGAAACATTAAAAGAAGGCCTAAAAATCATGGATGCTAAATTACATGGTTTTGCATGTGATGATGCTGTAATGACAGCAATTGAAACAAGATCTAGTGCACCAGTAAGAATTAAAAGAACAGATTCTTTATCAACTTCTATATCTAATGTCTACGCAATAGGTGAAGGATCAGGCTATGCTGGTGGTATTACTACTAGCGCAATTGATGGCATAAAAATTGCTGTACAAATTATTAAAAAAGTTGAGGAAAACTAATGTCTAATAAAATTAATAATGATACAATTTTAAAAATTGTCGATACATTTGATGAATGTGCTATGCTGTATTTTGAAGGTACAACTAATGAATTATATGAAAATACAGATATTACAAATTACAATGTAGAAAGACCTCACACTAATTTCTTTGAATGTTTGTTAAAGTGTGCTGCATACTTTTTAGATGGAGAAGAAATTAAAGTAGATGAGGAAAAAGTCGAAGAACAAATAAAAGAAAAACTAGATAACTTAAAAGAATATCTTGACGAAAAAGGAGTTAATAGCGAGGAAGTTAGAAGAGCTTTTTTATTACTGGATATTAAAGGATTTAAAAATGTTAACTTTCCACTTGATTTAATTACTCCAGATGCTATAGCAATTATTATTACTGAGCTTGTCAAATATTCTTGTAAAGGTGAAAAATTGAATTTACTAGATTTTAACTTTGGTGTTGGTAATTTGGCTTATACAATAGTTAATCATTTAGATAAAGATATTCATTTAATTGGATTTGATAATCATAGTTTAATGGCTAGTATTGCAACAATGAAAGCAAATATGATGAATACAATGTTAGACATGTATCATGAGGATTGTTTAGATTTTCTACCAAGTGAAATTGATTGTGTTGTATCTGATCTTGCAACATATGACTATGATAATGATTTATATCATTCTAATTTATATGAAAAAGGTGTTAGATATTTCCCTTATCTAGCAATAGAACATTTCTTAGATTTAAAAGGTGATGTTACATATATTTATTTAATAGATAAAGATTTCTTTAGTCAAAAAGGAAATGAATTATTTAGAGAAATGTTAAGAGAAAAAGGTACTATCAAAAGTTTAATCGCTTTACCTGAAAATTTCTTCCAAAATGATTCTTTTACAAAATCCATTTTAGTATTAAGTAATTCATCTAGTTTAGAACATTCTTCGACAGAAGTATTTGTTTTACCACCACTTAATGAGTCTAATTTATTCATGAATGTAATGAAAAAAATAGAAGAACATTTAAAAAAATAAATCCTAAAAAAATTTTTAGGATTTTTTTTAATTTTAAAAGAGCAATTTGATACCCTTTTGCTAATTATATAAGTGAAAGGAGTTTTTTTATGAAAAAATATTTGTTAATTATATTATTATTTTTAATACTACTTAATGTTTCATCATGTAAAGA
>JAZOLP010000099.1:0-2747 GCA_045653225.1 Bacilli bacterium | reverse complement strand
AATATTAAATACTTTAAAAACTAGTTATTTAAATAACTAGTTTTTAAAGTATTTAATATTAATTAATTCTAAATTGACAAAAATAGATTATTATGATAAAATGATATTGGTGGAGTCTGTCAAAAAAGTATATAACTTTTTTTGCGGGCTTTTTTATTTTGAGGTATGTATAATGAAAAGAAAAATATCACTATCAACTACACATATAATATTACTTAGTTTTTTAATAACTATATTCTTAGGAAGTATATTGTTATATCTTCCAATAAGTCATAAATCATCTAATTTATCATATATAGATGCTTTATTTACAGCAACAACATCAACTTGTGTAACAGGTCTTGTAACAGTTCCAACCTTTTCCACATGGACAACATTTGGTCAAGTGGTTATTTTAATACTTATTCAAATAGGTGGACTTGGTGTTGTATCATTTATGGCTTTATTAATGATTTTAATTCATAAGAAGTTTAATTTAAAAGATAACTTATTAATAACTGATGCGTTTAACTTAAATTCAATGGAAGGATTAAAGAAATTCATCAAGCAAGTATTTATTGGTACTTTTATAATTGAGTTTATTGGTGCACTTATATATATGATTGTCTTTATTCCTGAATTTGGATTAAAAGGAATATGGATATCTATCTTTAATTCTATTTCTGCGTTTTGTAATGCGGGAATAGATATTATTGGAGATAGTAGTTTATGTAACTATTCAACTAATCCACTTGTTAATCTTAATACAGAAATGTTAATCATACTTGGTGGCCTTGGATTTATTGTATGGTTAGATATATTAAGAGTACTAAAAGAATTTAAAACAAAGAAGCTTAAAGTATTTAAATCACTAACTCTTCATAGTAAAATAGTATTATCAACAACAATTATTTTAATATTGGGTGGTGCTATATTAATATTGTTATTTGAATATAATAATCCACTAACATTAAAAGATTATAGTTTATTTGATAAAATACAAATATCACTATTCCAATCAGTAACAACAAGAACAGCTGGATTTGCATCGATTCCACAAGAAAACTTAACAAACTCAAGTGTTTTAGTAAGCTTAATATTGATGTTTATTGGTGGAAGCCCTGTAGGTACAGCGGGCGGTATTAAAACAATTACTATTGTATCGCTATTTGCTGTTGCAATAGCGTCAATTAGAAATAAAAAAGAAGTAGTGATATTTAATAGAAATTTATCAAGCGAAATCACAAGAAAAGCAGTTGCAGTAACATGTATGTCATTCAGTATAATGTTTATTTCAACAATACTTTTATCATATACAACAGATAGAGCATTAATAGATGTCTTATATGAAACATTAAGTGCAACAGCAACAGTAGGCTTATCAAGAAATTTAACACCTTTTTTAAATACTTTTGGTAAAATCATAATTATTGTAACAATGTATTTAGGAAGAGTTGGTCCAATTTCACTTGCGATTGCATTTAAATCGAAAAAAAGTGAATCAAATTTAATAAAAAATCCAACAGAGGATGTAAGTGTTGGGTAGGAGGAATATATGAGTTTTAATCAAACATATGCAGTATTTGGCCTAGGACGTTATGGCTATAGTGTTGCTAAAGAATTAGTAAATAGTGGTGTAGATGTAATTGCAGTAGATTCATCTGAACAAATAGTAAATCAAGTAGCACAAGAACTACCATTTTGTAAATGTGCAGACACAACAGATATTGAAGTTTTAAAAAAACTAGGTATTGCAAGCGTTGATACAGTTATTGTAGCAATGGCAGGAAATATAGAAGCAAGTGTTATGACAGTAATGCACTCTAAAGAACTAGGAGTAAAAAATGTTATAGCAAAATGTTCTAGTGAAATGCATTATAAAATACTTACAAAAGTAGGAGCAGATAAAGTAGTGTTTCCAGAAAAAGATTCTGGAATAAGACTAGCAAAAAACCTAATAAGTTCAGGATTTGTAGATGTAATTGAATTAAATAATGATATATCTATGGTAGAACTTGAAATAAAAAAAGAATGGTTTGGTAAAAGCTTATTAGAGCTGAACTTAAGAAAAAAATACTCACTAAATGTTATTGCGATTAAGGAAAACGAAAATATCGAAATAAATATTGATCCTACATCCACACTTAAAGAGAATCAAACTTTAATAGTAATAGGAAGTAAAGCAAAATTATCTAAACTTAAGTAAAGGAGTTTATATCTATGAAGAAAGTAGAAGTAATACCATATGATAAAAACTGGAAAGCTGACTTTCAAAAAATAAAAGAAGAACTCCTTACAGTATTAAAAGACTTAATACTAGATATAGAACATATAGGCAGTACTTCAGTAGAAGGTCTATCATCTAAACCATGTATAGATATAGATGTAATTATTAAAGATTATGATGTGTTTGATAATGTAAAAATAGCATTAGAAAAAATAGGATATATATATGAAGGAGATCTCGGCATAAAAGATAGAATTGCCTTTACATATATAGATAAACCACATTTAAAAAAACATCATTTATATGTATGTCCCATATTTTCAAAAGAACTAAAAAGACATCTTACATTAAGAGATACACTTAGGAAAAATCCTGGGTTAAAAGAAAAATATCAAAAAATAAAAGAACAAGCAGCTATACTTTTTTCAGATGATATAAATAAATATATAGAATATAAATCACAAATTATAAAAGAAATATATATAGAATGTGGCTTAGAATAAAAAATAAATCTGTCTTGAAAAAGACAGATTTTTTATAA
>JAZOLP010000098.1:0-6644 GCA_045653225.1 Bacilli bacterium | reverse complement strand
TGATTATTAAACTATACCACCATTTATAATAAATAATTGTCAATCCAGCATACATTTCAGAAATAACAATATTATTTATTGAAAAAATTGCCAAATTAGATAAAGGTAAAATTAAAAGTAATAGTATTATAGTAATCATATAAATTAATATATTAAAAATATTTAGTATATCTTTATTGCACATACCAATTGCTTTTAAGATACCAAACTCTTTTGTTTTCTTTCTTATTAACCTATTTGCAAAACTATACATTACTAGAAAACTTATAGTTAATAACATTGCACTTAAAATTGAAAAAACTAGTTTTAACATTTTTATATTTTCTTCAAATGTATCGATTCCCTCTGAACACATGTAATTTGGTCTTACTGTAAATTTTGCACATTCTTCCACAAAAGAATTAATATTTTTAATAGAACTTTTATTAATATAAATGTTTGGTTTAGAAATCAATTCTGAAATCTCATTAAACTTAGTATTCGAAATCAATATTGCTCCATCAACATTAGATCCATATTCATCTAATATAACACCTTTTATTATTAATTCATCATAATTTAAACTATAATCATTAAAATAATAATCAATAATATCCAATGAAATCTTTTCGCCAATATGACTAGGTATATTTTTTATTTGATATTTTCTAAAGCCCGTTTTCTCTATATAATAATTAAAATCTGAATATTCATTAAAAATTAAATTATATAGGGATAATGAAATGTAAATTTCATTTTCGTTATTAACATTAAATAAGTCATCTTCTTTCACTGCATTAAAATCAGTAATTAATTGATTATCTGTGATAATTATATCTCCACTTTGAGATTGAAAATTGCCATACATCACTTCAGCAAATAAAACACTAACATTTTCAATTTCTTCATGATTAATTTTCATTTCAAAAGGACCATCAATAAAACTAGAATGAACTTGCAAATAATCTGGGTTATAATATTTGTTAGCATAGATTCCTTCTTTTAAATAGAAAGTGCTAATTCTTTCTTGAAAACTATAGTAATACAAATGCATCGCTTCTTCTTCTTTACTATCAAAAAGAGAATGTTTTTTTGGATCGACTAAATTTTTAACTATTCCATCAATTTTAATAAATCTCTGTATACCATAATTATCAACTAATAAGTATGTATTATTTAAATCGCTATATTGAAGTTCATTTTGATTTTCAACAATTTCGCTACCAGTATTATCATAATATAATTTTCCATTTTGAACTGCTTCTTTTACTTTATATTCAAATATATATATTCCTTCATATGAGATTTCATTATAATTTGCATGTAGTTCTAATCCAAAATCTAATAAATCTTGTGAACCAGTAATAATCCCATCTTGAATATACTTCATATTAGGATTATTATTTTTTATCTGTTCAACTTGTGCATATGATACATTTCTAGCTAAAGTATCGTTATAATTATATCTTTCAAGTGAAAAATTCTCTATCTCACTCATTTTTTGTAAATTTTTAATATCTGTATCAACTCTACTATAATTGACAATAGAAAATGTAACAGCAATGCACATAAAAGATAAAAATAAAATTAATGAATTAAAAATGATATCAATTTTATTGCTTTTAAAATTTTTAAATGCCAATTTAAAAATATTTTTTTTGTTAGTCTTATTTTGTTTTTTATCTTCAATTGTAAATATTTCGTGATTAAATGCTTTTTCAATATTCGAAATAATCGAACCATCTTTCAACTCAATAATTCGATCACCATATAGTTCAGCCATTTCTTTATTATGTGTGACCACAATCACAAGTTTTTCTTTAGAGATTACTTTTAATAAATCAAAAATCTCTTTACTCATTTCTTCGTTTAAATTACCAGTAGGTTCATCTGCTAATAAAATATCAGATTCTTTTAATAAAGCCCTTGCAATAGCTACTCTTTGAATTTGCCCCCCAGATAATTCATTAGGATAACGTGTTTCAAAATTACTTAATCCAACTTTTTCTAAACAATATGCTATTCTTTTATGCTTAACATTTTCTGAATCATTGAAACACACTAACGACAAATTATCATATATGGTCATATTCTCTAACAAATTGAAATCTTGAAAAACAAAGCCAACATGATTATTTCTATAAATATCCAGTTTTTCTTCTGTTATACCAATATCTTTATTATTAATTCTAATAGTTCCACTTGTTGGAACATCAATACCTCCAATTAAATTTAATAAAGTTGTTTTACCACAACCTGAAGGACCTAAAATAAAAATGAGTTCCTTATGATTAAAAGATAAATTAATATCTTTTAAAGCAGTAATTTCATTATTCTTTTTAGAATTATATTTTTTTGATATATTTTCAATTGTCAGCATAAATATCACCTCATTTAATTATATCATATTTTTGCATTTTATTCCACTATTCCATATTCATGACCAGCATATTTCTTTTGATCATATTTACCGATTCCTAATAAACCATTTTTTGTTTGTAGATTGCCAGTTTCTACATTACTAGAACTACTTCCAACGCTTGTAATATCTACCCCATTTAGTGTTGAATTTAAAACGTCTCCAGCAATATTTCCCATTCTAGGTGCTAATTCTTTATCCGTACACTTTTCTTTACTAACATAGTTTATTGAACCAGTGTTTGATACACCAACAAAATCAACACCATATGCAACACCTAATATACCACCAACCGCTTTATTCTCATCATCATTTGATAAATCGACATTATTATGCAATAATTCTATTCTACCTGCATTAGTGCAATCTGATATGATACCACCTAAAACATAACCTGCAATTCCTCCGACATCACCATATGATGAAACTGAAGCCGAATTTGTACATGAATATATAGTATTTCCTAGACCACAAATGCCACCAGTAAATGTATATTTTGCTCCTTTTTTATCAGTACTGTCATTAATATTTCCAACTTTTACTGAACTACCCGATTCTATTGAACAGTTTCTAATACTTCCTCCAGATGCTGTTCCTGCAATAATACCAATTGAAATAATTTCAGTGTCATAACTATTGCTTACATTTACTTTGGCATTTTTAAAATTCAAATATTCTATTGATCCTCCATATAAACATCTTACAAAACCAATATCTAATTTAGCCTTAGATTCATTGATTACTAAATTATAAATTGTTTTTTTATTATTTTCATAGCCATAAATCTTCCCGCTTCTAATAGGAGTATCTATTGGTTTCCATTCTTCTGTTAAGGTAATATCATTTACTATTGCAAAATAACTTTGAATATATTTGTAACTTTCATCACCTTCTCTATATTCAGAATCACATAATCTAATATTATTTAATTGCCATTCGTTAACTATTAAATAAGGATTATAAGATGTTCCGTTTCCTTCATTAAACATCATATTAATAGTAATAGGTTCTAGAGAAAATTCTTTTTCTTCTAAATTTGGTTCATTAGGATAACTGTTTGTAAAAGTATGATGGTAATCATCTCCATCATTGCCTTCCACTTCCCAATCATGATGAAATACAACTTGAATAATTTTAGCTTCAGCAATAGATTTTTGTTTTCCATAAGTCGTAATGATTTCATCTAACGCTGGTAAGCTCGCAAACCCTTCGGAACTATCTACTGAGAAATTTATTATTTTTGTCGAGTTATCTAAAAATTTAAGTTGTACTTTAACATCAGCAGTATTTCTTTCATTAGAAGAAGTAAAATGCCATTTTAATTGATTTGGTGTATTAGTATTAACTTCAGAATAATTTTCAATTTCAATTGTAAATTTTGGCAAATAAATTAAAAAAATTTTTTCGATTTCTGCATTTTCTGTTGATGTCACTGCTAACACATCACAATACGCATTAGAAGTTGGTGCATCGTTCGATACAACATAAGTTATTCCATCAGAAGTTCCGCTAGAACTATTATTTTTTACACTGACATAAAAATCTTCCCTTCCAGAAAAAGAATGAATTTGTATATTTTGAACTACTAAATCATTCATTTTTACTACTAGAGTAAACTCTTGCCCTTGTTCCAAATATACAGGACCATTTACTTCTTCTTCATCTACATAGAATGTGAATACATTATTTTTTGTCTTAATGGTAATATCTAATTTTCCTTGAGAAATAGTACAATTTTCATAACCAATATAATAAGAGTTACCTGCACTCATATAGCATTCAAAAATAGTATATCCATTACAAAAAACAGATGTAACTATTGGTTCACCATATTCTGAATATATTTCAAAATTATATGTGCTTGTATTTTGTTCAAATACAACCACCGAATATGTTCCACTTGTTGATGGTGTAAATTTATAAAAGTTTTCTCCTTTATTTAAAGCAACTTCTTTTGATGAATCAAGATATATGTTTCCAAAACTATGAGTCATTAATACATTATTTGTAACTGAGCTGGAACTATCATTTTTTATTAACATATATTTTGCATCATTATCAAAATAGTAACTTAAACTATTACTTTCGCTATTTTTAATTATAACAAAATTATCCGATAATAAACTTAATTTACAATTTAAATTATTAAACGACATTTTATTAAATCCATCCAAAGTATCTAACTTAACTATAAAACTATCGTTTTTATTGACTGTTATATTATTTAAATTATTTGATATATCTAATTCAAATTCTAAGCACAATCTATCATTATCTATATTTTCAATTTTCAAATAATATTGTCTACCTTTTATTAAATTTCTTTCTATGCTTAATGTGTTTCCTTGTTGTGTCATACTATCAAAATTAACTTTTAATCCATTAGGGCTGTCAATGTTAATCACATATCTACCAGAATAATTTGGTGAAAATGAAAAATAATTAGTTCCTTTGTCCAATAAAAACATTTTGTTATTTAGCCCTAGGGTTAATTCTTCATACACAGGTTCTCTTAAAGAAAAATTGTTAACACTTGTAGCACATGCAATCATATTACAATCACGATCAACAATTTTTAATGCTATTTCATTAGTCATTCTAGTTAAATCTGCTTCTTCTCCTAATGCACTATGACCAATAGTATATTCTATTTTTGCATAATCATTTTCCTCATATAATATAGATAAATCTGAATCAGTATTTAAAGCAAAATATGCACATTTTGTTAAATATCCGTAGTGATAAATTTGATCATCTCTATTGACATAATAAGCTTGTGTTACATATGAATCATTAGAAATATCGTATTCTTTATCACTTAATCCTTCGTCAAGTATTTGTAATATTTCTATTCCATCTGTAGTAGCTCCATAAATAGTTGATAATGCATCGCCAACATAAGGTATATATGATAATGCAGTATCAATCAAATTATCAGCGATTATACCTGCAATTGCACCATAATCTACATCCGCCCAACTACCATCAACTATGTATTTACCGTCATAAATGTAATCAAGTCTAGTAAAATATGATCCTGTATCTTGGTTAGCTACATATCCATAATCATTTGAATTATATGCTTGTTCATTTTGTAATTGTCCCGCAAAACTAATATCGTTTAAATAATATCTATTAGTTTTAGCATTATCATTTAAATCATACAATGGAACAACACAATATTCATCTGTAGATTCATAATATACATCGTTTGCCAAAGAATAGTCTAAATAATCATTTAAATACTCTGTAGCCATAGCATCTTCTTTTCTCCAACAATATGATTCATCTTGATTAATTGTTATAAACTCTAAACAAAAAAGATTTGTAACTTTAAATATTGCTCTATCAACATTACTTTCTAAATCAGTGTCATTATTAATGTCAAATACGATTACATATGATCTATAGTTTTCAGAATTATACAAATAGTAACCATCGTAATATGTTTCACTCACTGTTTTAATGAAAAAACCATACTCTTTACCAATATATGTCTCAACACCTACATTGCAAAAATATTCTTTTGGTATGATTTTAACAATTGGATCATCGGAATATACAGCATAGTATGTAATACCGAAATCCATAGTGCTACCGAACAACGAATCGTTATTTATGGAGTTTTTATAATCTTGTATAGTGTATGTCGTATTGTTGAAAACAAATTCGTCACTATCAGTATAACTTATCAATTTGTTTTCCAAAGTAGTACCTGTTGATGCAAATACATTTGTAGGATTAAATAGTAACAATGATGCGCAAAACAATAGACTAAAAACCATTAAATGTAAAACTCTTTTCATTTTTTTCTCCTTTCATCTCGAATTTTAATTTTAATGTTTACTCTTATTCTTGTTCTTGATTATCTTCAGGTGTGTCGCCTAATAAGAACACACCATCAGGATTATTATCATCTTCAACTACTATAGAATTAGTTGAAGCATCTTCACCATTATCGTCATTAGGTGAATTTATATTTAAAGTATCGTCTACAATAATTGTGGGAACAGATGTTGTATCATCTTCACACGCATTTACTGTAAATGTACTAATAGATAATAATAACCCAAACATAACAAAAACAATTAAAAATAAATTTTTAATTTTCTTCATTATATTAATTCTCCTTTCATCAAAAGATACCAATATTTTACATTATTTTATAATTAAAGTCAAATTTACCACGTTTATAAAAATGAACGCAAAATTTAATTTTGCAAAAAAAAAAAAAAAAAAACATCCA
>JAZOLP010000097.1:0-2443 GCA_045653225.1 Bacilli bacterium | reverse complement strand
AAAAATGAAATAGAACTTCAAGAACGTTTTGATTTATTTAATATTAAATAAATATATTGAGGTATACTTATGAAAAGAGTAATTAAGATTGGAGAATTAGAAACAGGTTTAAATAATAATATTTGTGATGTTGAAGGTGTGCTTGTAGGTCATTATACAATATCAAATAAGAATATAAATACAGGAGTAACTGCTATATTACCACATAGTGGGAACTTATTTAGAAATAAAGTTGTTGCAGCATCTTATGTATTTAATGGATTTGGCAAATCAATAGGTTTAGTACAAGTTGATGAACTAGGAAGTATAGAAACTCCTATAATATTAACTAATGCGTTATGTGCTGGCAAAATGGCTGATGCGTTAATTACTTATATGTTACAAGACAATCCTGATATAGGAAAAACTACATCAACTGTTAATCCATTAGTTTTAGAATGTAATGATGGTAGTTTAAATGATACACAAAAAAGAGCATTAACAGAAGAAAATTTATTTGAAGCAATTAAAGATGCAAGAGTAGATTTTAACGAAGGTGGAATCGGAGCTGGAACAGGACTTAAATGTCATGGCTTTAAGGGAGGTATAGGTTCATCATCACGCGTTTTTACTATTGATGGGAAGAAATATACTTTAGGCGTTTTAGTTTTATCTAATTTTGGAAGTTCTAATGGTAAGGACTTAATTATTAAAGGCAGATATTTAGGAGATTTGATAAAAAATTATAATTTGAAACAAGAAGAAGATAAAGGAAGTATCATTGTTGTTATTGCAACAGATGTTCCACTTGATTATCGCCAATTAAAACGAATGTGTAAAAGAGCAGAACTAGGTATTGCAAAAACAGGTTCATATGCAGGACATGGAAGCGGTGATATTATGGTTGGCTTCACGACTAAAAATAAAATTACTCATGACAATCCAAATGCAATAGAAACTATTGAAAGATTTTCAGATAGTAAAATTAATACAGTATTTAAAGCAGTATATGAAGCAACTGAAGAAGCTGTTTTAAATTCTATGTTCCACGCAGAAGGTAAAATGAGTTATAATGGTATATACTATAAATCAATTAATGAATACATAGATCTATTTAAAGACTTATTAATAGAAGAATAAAATAAAAAATAATATGTTATAAAACATATTATTTTTTTTAATGGTAATAATAATAATGGAGGTATTAAAATATGGAAATGACTAATGAATTAAATAAATTTTTATCTTATATACATATGGGTAATAGTGTTTATCGTATTTATTATAATGAATCAAAAAAATTTAGTGATTCAAAATTAGAAACATTATTAACAGAAATAATGGAAATATTCAAAAAACATGAAGAATTGATTACTAGTTCTATTAATAAATATGATGAATCTGCGACAAATAGTTTAACAGCAGCAGGAGTATTAGGAGTCTATAAAGAAAAATTAAGAATTTTCGATAGTCCTTTAGATATTTGTTTACAAGCTTTAAAAACAACTAACATGGGTACGATATCAGCAATTAAATTTTTAAGTAGCAATAAAAATTTACATAAAGTTGTTTTTGATAAAATAGCTGCTGTAATTGATGATTATGGTGAAATAGAAAAGAAAATTATTAAATATTCAATAGAAAATTTATAAAATATGATATAATATTAATAATTAGAGAAAGAAGGAAAATTATGTACAAAGTAATTGATATAAATAATTTTAAGAAAATTAAGCAATATAAATGGTTTAAAACATTTTCAAATCCATGTTATGGTTTAAATGTTAAAATTGACGTTACTAAATTAGTAGAATACTCAAAACAAACAAAAACATCTTTCTTTATTAATTTCTTATATATAATAACAACAGGATTAAATGAAATAGAGGAAATGAGATTAAGAGAAGTAAATAATGAAATTAGATTATATGATACTATAAATCCTACATTTACTGTTATGACTAAAAATGGTGTGTATGAAAATGCAGGATTCGAAATGGTTGATGACTATGAAAAATTTTATAGTACAGCAAAACAAGTAATTGATTCAATAAAAAATACTGATTATATAAAAGAAACATATAATGAATCATTATTGTTTAATGATTATTATATGACTTGTCTTCCATGGATTTCTATTGAAAGTATGACACATCCGTTGTGTGATAATAATATTGAGTCATCATCATGCCCTAGAATCTGTTGGGATAAATATCGATTAGAAAATGATAAATACGTAATGCTTTTAAATATTACTGTTAGCCATTGTTTTGTAGATGGTTATCCTTTATCATGTGCTTTTAATAATATACAAAATAAGTGTCATAATTGTTATGAAATTTTTAAAAAATAATAACCCAATGGGTTATTTTTTTTCTTTATAAATATTGCTTTACATTTTCGACAAAATATGATAAAATATATATATTGAAATGAAAGAGGAAAAATTATGGAAAAATATATT
>JAZOLP010000096.1:0-4009 GCA_045653225.1 Bacilli bacterium | reverse complement strand
AAGAAATATTTTTAAGAGAATTAATAGCTAATGCAAGTGACGCAATAGATAAATATCACTATTTATCTTTAACTGATGATAAACTTGAAAAAAGAAACGACTATAAAATTGAAATTTCAATTAACAGTACAGAAAGAACCATAACAATATCCGATAATGGTATTGGAATGACAAAAGATGAATTAATTAATCACTTAGGAACAATTGCTAAATCAGGATCTAAAGAATTCCAAGAAAAAATTGATCATACAAATGTTTCTGAGGAAGATGAAAGAGAAATAATCGGCCAATTTGGGGTCGGTTTCTACTCTTCTTATCTAGTAGCAGATTATTGTGAAGTTGATACATTATCACCTTATAGTGATCAAAGTTACTTATTTACCTCTGATGGTATAGAAGAATACTCTTTAGAAGAAAGTAATAAAAAGACTGTTGGTACCACTATTAAATTACATTTAAGATCTAATTCTGAAGATAATAATTATGATGAATTTTTAGATCAATTTACTATAAAATCATTAGTAAAAAAATATTCTGATTTTATAAGATATCCCATTTTAATGGATTGTGTTACCGAACAACCAAAATTAGATGACAACGGAAATAAAACTGACGAATATATTGAAACAATAAATAAAGAAACATTAAACTCTATGATTCCAGTTTGGAAGAAAAACAAAAACGATGTTACTACAGAAGAAATAAATGAATTTTATAAAAATAAATTCTATGATTATCTTGATCCACTTGATTATTACCAATATTCTGTTGAAGGTAATATTACTTATACTGCGTTATTATTCATTCCAAAAAAAGCACCATATGATTTATATTCAAATAAATATGAAAAAGGCTTGCAGTTATATACAAAAGGCGTTTTCATTATGGATAAATGTAAAGAGTTATTGCCTGATTATTTAAGATTTATCAAAGGGATAGTCGATTCAAGTGATTTATCTTTAAATATTAGCCGTGAGATTCTTCAACACGACAAACAATTAACAAAAATCGCAACAAACCTTGAGAAAAAAGTTGTGAAACACTTACAAGAACTTCAAAATGATAAACCAGAAATATATAAAGAATTCTTTGAAGCTTTAGGAACAAATATCAAATTTGGAATTTATAATAGTTACGGTGAAAAAAATGATTTATTAAAAGGATTGTTAATGTATAAATCATTGAAAAACGACTCTTTAATAGCTATTGAAGACTATATTAGAGAAATGAAGGAAGAACAAAAATACATCTATTATGCTTCAGCAGATTCAAAGGAAGACTTATTGTCTATGCCACAAATGGATGCTCTAAAGAAAAAAGATTACGACGTTCTTATTCTTACTGAAGAAGTCGATGAATTTGTATTACAAGTTTTAAGAAAATATAATGATGTTGAATTCAAATCTGTTAATCAAGGTGATTTAGATTTATTAACAGACGAAGAAAAAGCAACTGTTAAACAATTATCAGAAGAAAAACAAGATCTTCTTTCTAAAATTAAGGCTTCTTTAAATTCTAAAGTAAAAGATGTTATAGTTTCTTCTAGATTAACTGAATCTCCTGTTTGTTTAGTAAGCGGAGATGGAATAAGTTTTGAAATGGAAAAAGTTATGAACGAATTACCTAATGGTTCTGATGTAAAAGCTGAAAGAATTTTAGAAATTAACCCTAATCATAAAATATTTAAAGTTTTAGAACACATCCAAAATGATACCGAAAAATTAAATGATTACACATCCGTATTATTTAATCAAGCTCTTTTATTAGAGGGATTTAAATTAGATAACCCTAATGAATTTATTGAAAAAATGTGTAATATTATGATCGAAGCAAACAATCTAAAATAAAAAATCCCGCAAGATTAATTTAATCTTGCGGATATTTTTTTATTTCCAAATTAAGCTAGCAAATTCAGGGTGATCAATAAATGGATTACGGTTATTTTGAAGTGAATAACATCTTTCATTACGTTGAATTTCAAATTCACAAACAGGATCCATTTCATGCCATTCTAATAACATATCCATAGATTGAGCAACATTAGTAATTGAATAAGAATCAGATTCAGAATATCTAACTAGCATATATAAAATAATACGAGCTACATCACCTTTGAATTCATCAAATGGTTCAAAATAAGATCCATTCTTATACGCAACTACTTCACCACAACAATTTACAGCAGTCCCATTTGTAATTTCACCAAAAGCTAAATTACCACGAATGCTATTTACATTTGTATTTTCAGGTCTGATATGATGAATATCACAACCAGCACCTTGTTCATTAAACCAGCCTTGACTCTTAGGCCATACATGTTCACGGTTCCAAGTTGCAGCGCCATCCCATGCAGCATTTACTTCATGATGAGAATAAACAAGTAACATTTTGCTTTCATCTTCTAATGAAGCATCAGTATAAGGCAATTTGTATCTTAAATCACCATAAGAAATAGTTTTAAATCCAGTTGTAATAATTTTTCTTAAAGATTTCTTTAATTCAGTTCCTGTTAAATCATTAGCATCTTCATAGTAGCCAGTGTATTCATATTCATTGCTTTCCCATTTAGCATAAATAACGATATCTCCTGTTGTTTTATTAGAAATAACACTAATTTTATCGCCACTAAAATCACTATTTAAATACCAACCACCAAACGAATAATTACTTCTAGTAGGTTCTAGTAAAAATACAGTTTCACCTGATGTATATTTTACAGGAGCATCATTAGAAATAATACCACCATTTAATACATAAGTAATTCTATAAACTTTCCCTTCTTCTAAACTAGGATCAGTTGCACCACATTCACATTTGCCATCGACATATTCATGTACATGTTGATCGTAATCACCTGAAATTATTACTTTTTTACGGTTTGAAAGCAATGAGTCTGTATAAACTCCAGTTTTACAAATAGCTTGAGCAGCAAATTCATATTCACCTTCATTTAAATATACAGTATATCCAACTAAAGCTTCATTCGATGAAACAGAATATTTATTTTTTAATTCATCATTTGAATATACATATAAATAATAACTATCAGCATTAACAGTTTGTTCAATAAATACAGTAGCTTTCTTATCATCAGCTAATACAGTAAATATTGGTGTTTTTAATTGATTAGGATTCGCAAAAGAACCTTCACACCCACATAATGTAAACACTGCGATTAGAACAAAAAATAAACCAAATGTTTTAAAAATCTTACTTAATGTTTTCATTTTATTCTCCTAAAATTGTTTTTATATCTTTTGGTAATTCAGCATAGAAATCAACCCAATAATTATAAATTGGATGAACAAATCCGATATGTCTACAATGTAACATAACTCGATTATATTCATCTTGCTTACCATACATTTTATCTCCTAATAAAGGATGATTGATTGAAGATAAATGCACTCTTATTTGATGAGTTCTACCCGTTTTTATTTCTACATTTAATAATGTATTTTGATTAATTTTTTTAAGTGGGGAATATAACGTTATAGCATTTAAACCATTTTTAGTAACCATCATTAAATTATTATGACGATTTCTTCCAATTGGAACTTCAATTTTTCCACTCTTATCTATTATACCATAAACTAAAGCATTATATTCTTTTTTAACTTTACCATTTTCAAAAAGATTAGATAAATAACTATGTGTTAGGGGATCTTTTGCGTAAACTAAACATCCAGTAGTATCAGTATCAAGTCTATGAACATGTCTTATTGTCTTATCTTGATTTGTTTTAGTAAAATAATAAGCTATATAATTCGCCATTGTATTTGTTAAGTCTTTATTCTCAGGATAAATAATTACCCCACTAGGTTTATTTACGACTAATAAATAATCATCTTCATAGATTATTTCTAAATTAAATCTATTTGGCAAATAATCTATTTTCTCATAATTTGATACATCTATTTGAATTATATCATTTTCTTTTAACACAATTTCTCTTTTATTTACACAAATATCATTAATAAATATACATTTATTATCAATTAAATAATTT
>JAZOLP010000095.1:0-3493 GCA_045653225.1 Bacilli bacterium | reverse complement strand
TTTTTAAGAGCACTTTTTACATTATTATTATTTACATAAATACTAGTCAAATATAAACCATACTCAACATTTGATAATACTCTTAATCCATCGTGTAAAGAAATATCTTTTTCTAATTTAATTTCGATATAATCGTTTGTTCTATTTACTATTTTCCCAATAACAATACCACGATGATTTACATAATCAGTATTTACGATATTATTATTATTTTCATTTAATAAATATCCCTTTGTAAATGATCTATTAAATGTTACTAAGATATTTTCATATGTTTTATTAGTAATTGTATACTTATTGTTTTTATAATATGATTCTATCGCCTCATGATATGCTTTAGTAACTGTATAAACATATTCTGGACTTTTCATTCTACCTTCAATTTTTAATGAACTTACGCCACTATTTAATATCATATCTAAATTATCTAATGTCATTAAGTCTTTCATTGAAAGAATAGATTTACTTTCTTTAATTAAACTATCATCTTCATATATTGAATATAGTTTACGACATGGTTGAGCACATTTACCTCTATTACCACTTCTTTTTCCTATAACAGAACTCATTAAACAATTCCCACTTGATGAAAAACAAAGAGCCCCATGTATAAAAATTTCAGTATCTATTATTTTAGATATTTCTTTTACATCATCCAATGAAGTTTCTCTTGAAAGAACTATTCTTGTAATTCCTAATTTTTTTAATACATTAGCTCCTTCTTTATTAAATGTATTAATTTGTGTCGAAGCATGAACTTCTAAAAGAGGAAAGTTCTTTTTTATGAATCTAATAACACCTAAATCTTGTACAATTACAGCATCTATATTTATTTCATTTAAAAATGTTAAATATTTAACTAACTCATCAAATTCATTTTCTAATACAATAGTATTTACAGTAACATATATTTTTACTTTATGTAAATGACAATATTCTACAGCTTTAATAAGTTCATCATTATCAAAGTTACCTGCGAATGCTCTTGCACCAAATGATTTACCGCTTAAATATACAGCATTACAACCTGCTTGTACTGCAGCTATTAAACATTCATAATTGCCTGCAGGTGATAACAATTCTATTTTTCGCATTAGAACCTCCTATTAAAAAAAGCCTATAAAGGCTTTTTTTTATAATTTATCTTCATCAAATTCTTCTTCTATAAGTTCGTCTTTCATTAAATATAGAATACCAATTGTACCAGGACCACAGTGAGAGCCAATAACACAACCAGCTTCTGTATCATAAACGTGTTTAACAATGTTATAAACACCAGCTTCTTTAAATCTTGCTTCAATTTCAGCAACACTTTGTTCAGATTCAGTTGTATGAGTAATAAATACAAATTCTGGATCAATATTTGGTAAATCTTTTAAGAACATATCAGTCATAACACCAACTGCTTTTTTCATAAGTCCAATAATCTTTTTACCAACTATTAATTTACCATCACGTACAACAATCATTGGTCTAAGTCTTAATGCTCCACCAAGGATTTTAACAACAGATGAACATCTTCCACCTTTGTGAAGATAATCTAATGTTTTTACAACAAATTGAGATTTTACACGTGGAACTCTTCTTTCGATACGTTCTTTGATTTCTTTTGCACTCATTCCAGCATCACGATATTTACATGCTTTTAAAACTAATAAACCAGTACCTGTTGAAAGGTTAGATCCATCAACAGAATAACATCTTCCTTCATCAAATTCTTCACTAGCAATTTGGAAACTTTGGAATGTTGTTGAAAGTTTTCCACCAATACCAATATAGAAAATATCGTAACCTTCTTCGATATAAGGTTCTAAAAATTCAATAAATTCACCAGGTGCACATGCAGCTGTTCTTGGCATTTCATTTGTTTCGTCAACTCTTTTATAAAGTTCTGGAAGTGTAATATCAATTCCATCATCAAGTGATTCGTTTTCAAATGTGATATGTAGTGGAATAACTTTAATATCATATTCTTTTATTATTTCTTGCGTTAAATCACATGTACTGTCAGTTATAATTAAAACTTTATTCATTTTTTTCTCCTATCCTAGCCATTTTTGGCCATTTTTGTTTAAATCTTCAAGTGTCTTTATTAAAATGTCTCTAAATAAGATACCTGTTGAAAAAGCATCTTCTCCATATCCAAATGGATATGTTTCTTGGTCAAAAATATAATCTACTGCAGCTACTGTATAAAGTTTAGATTCATCTAGTAATTCTCCATTTATAAAGTATCCAGTTAAATTATCTCCTGTAATATTGCTACTACAAACAATACCACTACTATTAATTAGTGATTTAATATATTTACCACTTAATTTTACTGTTTTAATTGTATTATCAAATGGCATAATTTCGTATACTTTTGATACTGTTACTTCTTGATTTGTAAGTACTGGGAATGCGCTATTTCTAATTCCTCCAGAATTAATAAATGCAACATCACAATCAATATAATCACATAAAGCATTTGCAGCCCAAATAGCTCCTTTTACTTGATTGATATCAGTTCCAGCAGTACATAATACTCTTTTAAACACTGAAGCAGTATCTTCAACAATATCATCTACCATTTCTTTAACTACATCATCTACTTTTACTCTTGAATTTAAATGCATATTAAATCCACTACCATCAGTTACGGTTTTTGATTCTTGATCAATAGTAAGTGTTACTACACCAACATATTCACCAGCTGTTCCTGTTTGAATTGCCGGAATTGTTACACCATCATCTCTACGATATGTTTCAACATATCGTCCATGTGTGTGTCCATTAATAATTGCATCAATTTTAGCATCTCCATTTAATTTAGAGATTTGTTTATTTGTCATGTTGTCTCCATCATGACCACTTGCAATAACAATATCACAACCTTTTGTTGTTCTTAATTCTATTGCATATTTTTCAATTTCTGCAACTGGTTCAATAAATTCATATCCTTCAACCATAGGTGTAGCAATTGAAGATTCAAGACCATAACCAATATATCCAATAATACCAATTTTTAAGCCTTTTACTTCTACTATATTATATGGTTCAATATAGTTTGGAATGCTTGAAGTTTCTTTATCAATGATATTACAACCAAGGAAAGGGAAAGTAGCCTCACCATTTGTTAAATCATCATCTTGATATTTAAGAATTGTATCTAATCCCCAGTCAAATTCATGGTTTCCTATTGTCATTGCATTAAAACCAATTTCATTCATAATATCAATTACAATTTCACCTTCTGTATAATTAGATATCGCAGAACCTTGGAACATGTCTCCACTTGATAATACTAATGTAGCAGCATCAGGATTTTCACTTATTGAGTTTTTAATATAACCACTAATTCTTGCTGCACCATATTTATTATCAGTTTCTTCTATTGCTCCATGAAAATCATTTGTAGTATAAATAATTAATGTATCAGGTATTAAATCATCATTATTATTATTTTTTTTACAACTTGTAATAAAAATTAATGTAAATGTTATTGTAAATA
>JAZOLP010000094.1:0-3056 GCA_045653225.1 Bacilli bacterium | reverse complement strand
AAGATTTAAAAGCTGTATATCCAATAGAATATGTTGAAGACAATATTTTATATAAAGTTCTTATGGAGATTGTTGCATTTACTGTTATGCTTGAACTAGCTGCATATTTAATTGGTATATTCTTTATTGTTTATGTAATTTTAGGTAGAGTTTATCGTTCTAGAATTAAAGATTATTCTATTTTAAGAACGCTAGGTATTACTAAAAAAGATATGGCTAAAGTAGTAAATGTTGAAATGTTATTGATAGGATATGGAATTACTATATTTAATTATCTTTTATTTAATGGGTTAGTTTATTCTGTTGATGCGTTGGAATTTTTAAGACAAATAGGTTTTGCTGCATTTGTGTGTTATTACTTAGTTATGTTTATTTTTGTTAAAGCAATGGCTAAACGTTTTAATAAACGTTTGTTTAAGTTTACTGTCCGCGAATCGGTGAGAGGAGATGATGACAATGATTAAATTAAATAATATTAATAAATTTTATTTTAAAGGTGAAAGTCGTCAAATCCATGTAGTGAATAATGTAAGTTTAGAATTTCCTGATTCAGGGTTTGTTACTATTTTAGGTGCTTCTGGTAGTGGTAAAACTACATTACTTAATATTATTGCTGGTTTAGATAAATTTGATTCTGGTAGTATTACTTATAATGATGTTACGTTTGATAAATATAAAATGGATGAGATAGATGTCTTACGTAATGAGAAAATGGGTTATATTTTCCAAAATTATTTATTAATAGAAAATTTTACAGTTGCTGAAAATTTAAAGATTGCTTTAGATGCTATTGGAGTTATCAGCCCTTTAGAACAAAAGAAACGAATTGAATATGCTTTAAGATGTGTAGGTTTATTTAAATATCGTAAAAAACGTGTTAAAAACTTATCTGGTGGTCAAATGCAAAGAGTTTCAATTGCCAGATGTATTGTAAAAAATTCTGATATTATTATTGCGGATGAACCAACTGGTAATGTTGATAGTGAAAATACGATTCAAATCATGAATATTTTAAAGAAAATTAGTCAAACAAAATTAGTTATTCTTGTAACTCATGAGATAAATATTGCAAGATATTATAGTGATCGTATTATTCAAATCAAGGATGGAAAAATTATTTCTGATGGTTCAGTAATAAATTCAGGAAAACTTAATACTCAAACTGACCGTAAAATTTATCTTGGTGATTTTAAAAAAGAACTTTCAAAAACTGATAATTTAAATGTAGAATTATATGTTGATGATTCGTCGTCAATTTCAGATATTGTTATAGCGGTTCGTAATGATACGTTATATGTTAAGTCTAATAAAAAGATTATTAATATTAATGATTCTAGTATAGAGTTTGTAAATGAAAAATATCAAACTGTAGAAAATCCGTTAACTGATTTTTCTTTTGATACATCTTGGTATAATAATGAAGATAAATTAACTAATAAACCTAACTTTTTTACTAATTTTATCAATGGATTTAAAGAATTTAAAAAACAAGGTGGTTCTAAAGTAGTATTTGTAATTATTAATATTATTTTAGGCATTTTAGTTGGTGCATGTTTTGCTAATCTTGATCAATTTAGTAATATTGATTATTCAAGTGTTACTAAAGAAGAAGTTGGTCAAGTTGTTCTAGGTGATGATTCAATTATTGAAACTTTAGCTCCTATTAATAATAGATATATTTATAGTGATGCTTATGATGCGGGAGTTATTGATGAAATTATTCCTTTTTCATATGCAAATAATTATATTAATGTAAAAGATAATTTTGTCTTTAATGATGTTATTGATATTAGTTATTGGATGTATCCATATTCTGATAATCAAGAAATTGTGTTTGGAACTAGACCATACAATGAATCTTGTGTTATTGGTAGGGAACTTGCGGATAAATTATTAGAAATATTTGGGTATAAAGATTATAGCAAGTTAATTGATAAAACTGTATTTGGTGTTAATATTTCAGGTATTACATCAGATAACACTTGTACAGTATATTATAATCCAATTGAATTCTATTCATTTAAATACAATATAATAAGAGAAAAAGGAACTATTGATTTAGCTGTTAACTTTAATAACGCTTATAATTTAGTAAGTGGAAAGAACCCAACTCTTTTAGATGAAGTTATTATTAATAAACAATATGCTAGTGAATTAAATATCAATTTAAATGATGAAATTACATTTGGTGATAATATTTACAAAGTTGTAGGCTTATTTGTTGATAATAATAGTGTTAGTGTACCTTCAATTTTATGTGTTAATGAATTTATAAGTGGATGTAAATTTGATGAAACAAATAATTCGGTAAATAAAGTAAAACATTATTATGAATGCGTATATTTACCTAGTAATGAATATACAATCATTAGCGGTAGAAAAACTAATAATAGTAAAGAATGTATTGTTAATGTTAGCTCAGGATTAAATATTGGTCAACAAGTATCAGGTTATACTGTTGTTGGAATTTATCAAAAGAGTTTTACAAATGGTTCGCTAGGGAATAAAATTGTTTTTGATGATGTTGTAATTATTGATGGTAGTAGTTATATTCTTAAATCTGGATATGAACTTGCTTATGTATTTAATGATGAAGCTTTATCTTACTTTCCGTCAAAGGAATTTAAGATTTATAATCTAGATGAATATCAAGTAAAAGCTTTAAAACAAAATAATTTGGAAACTAATATTCTAATTATAGTTTTTGCTGCGGTTCTTTTATTTGTTTATATCTTATTAACTTATTTAACTAATCGTGGTCGAATTATTAATGATATTCATACAATTGGTGTGTATCGTTCAATTGGTAAATCTAGAAAATGTCTATTATATCAAAAAATGGGTTACAATTTCTTATTGACATCTATTTCAACAATAATTGGTTATTTTGGTTCATGGTGTATTAAATATATAGGTAATGAAATGTTAGGTTCAGTTATTTCAACAAACTCATTTAACATATCAATTATTTTATTAGGGGTTGTTACTATTTACTTAGTTGGCATATTCATTGGTATTTTACCTACAGTATTTTTGATTAAGAAAACTCCTTTCTA
>JAZOLP010000093.1:0-25844 GCA_045653225.1 Bacilli bacterium | reverse complement strand
GTCAACCCAATATTCCCAATGGTGCGGATTTCTGCCTTTATGATGCTGCCACGCGTATGAGACACCATTGGCGTCTTTACAGTTATCAATCGGGCTGCGGTCTCCTGAGTAATATTTTACCGATTCAAAAAATTCAATAGGCGAATATTTTGATAAATCGTGTTTAATCCCTTGCCAAGGAATACCAGCCTTACAGCAATTTTTAAAGACATACCACTTATGAGTTGTAATCAATTTAAAATGACAAATCATTTTATTCATATAAATTTTTTCCTTTCTTTACTTTTATATAAATATAATACTGTAATTTTTTTGAAAAGTCAAAACTCATAAGGGTTTACTGATTATCATTTTTTTAAAAATTATTAAAAAAAAATAAGCTCCAGCTTACCGCCGGAGCAAATTTTTAGTGTGTTAAAATATAATTAACTGCGTTTTTCGCAAGAATAAAAGTATTATATGGTTCCAATGTAAATTTAGTTTTCCAAAGCTTACTATTGGAAATAATGCCGCGATGGTTTAACTCCCAGAGTACGTCATTCTGAGTCTCGAGTTGTTGTCCATCATGCTGCGGGCCGCAATAATATAAAATATAATTTACTATTTTATTACAAAGCCAGTAAATATTTTGATCTTCTTCCATTCTTCTCATCCAATAGCTTAGTTCTTTAGCAATTCCACGATTGCCAAGCTCCCAAGCAATATCGTTGATACTTTCTAATTTTTTAATAGTTTTTAATCTTCTTTTGAAGTCTTGCCATTGTTTTTCATAAATAACAAAAGGAGCAGGACAGGTTTTTCCAGTTACATCAAAATGTCTAATAACATTCTCTTCTGGAATACTATATTTTGCCATAAGCTCTTTTGTTAATTCTACCGCATTTTTAATAACTGCTTCTTCAAAATAGTATTGGCTAAAATTAACTGTATCATTTTTCTTATCTTTTTGAATATTTCCAGTATATCTTGAACATAATTCTATTCCAATACTATTGGCGTTTCTGCACTTAGGATGTTTATATTCATAGGCGCCGCAATGATAGGCGGTATCTTCTTCTTTTACTGATTGTCCAACACCGTTTCTATCTACATAAAAATGAGCAGATGTTTGTAAGTTTTTTGTTTTTGCATAGTAATCAAGATTATCTTGTGCAGTATCGTTATCATTTGAAGTGAAATGAATAACTAAATATTCAATTTTTTTAGTTCTACCTTTTTTAAAATTAGTGCTATGAGCCTCTTTAAAAGTCATAAAATCACTCCTTTATATTTGTTCAGTTTGAAGAATTCCATTTTCATCTATTGTGAGCTTATATTTGTTGCCTTCTTCTGTATAGAGAGATAGCCCGTCTTTTTCAATTTTAATGCCTTTGAATTTTCCTTCATCATCAAATACAATAAATGAGTTAAATAAAGAAATCATTTTGTTTATATCAGATGCATACAAATAATCATTTGTCTTATATTTATTATTATCTGAGCTTTGATCTTTTTGCCATCCATGTTTTCCCATAGTTTAGTTCCTCCTATTTTAAAATAAAGTCTTTTATTAGAGTTATTCCAAGTTTACCATATTCAACAGGTTCTTTTTCTACTTCTAACAAAAAATAAATTAAATCCCCATCAAAGAAGGGGAAGAGTTTATTATATAAATCAAACACCCAATCGAACCCACTCTCTATTACCATTAAGAATAAAGTAATTACCACTAATCGACAATGCAATTGAATGAATTGCACAGTCGACAGGTAAATCTTTTACTTCATCATCATTATCAATAATAAATTGAGAAAGTCCATAGGTAAGATTGTCATTTTCTTTAATTTTTGTAATCATAATGAAATTAAACCTCCTATTGCTTCTTCTTCTGTTATTTCATAGAATTCTTGTATTCTGTCTTGAGAGATGGTTATTCTTTTACTTGAAATTTGTCCATTAGTGTAGACATAACCATCTCTAGCAATCAAAGTTATCATTTAAATAATATCATCTTCCCAATCAGAAAAGCTTGTTTCTTTCGCTTTATTATATAATTGTTTATAAATAGGTAAATCTTTGTCAACCTTACAAGAGATTTCTACAATGTCAAATGGCTGGAGAGAGTCAATTGATTCTCTATTTCTTTGAATAACCATTGTTCCATTTGCATTACCATTTGTATCTACAAATATATCTGTAAGTTTAGCATAAGCACTCGGCACTACCACACCGAGATCTTTTATCATATAATCATATTTTTTAAATCCCATATTTTCCTCCTATTAACTATCCCAAACTTGTTCAGTAGATAATTTACCATTGCTATCTACTTTTAGCATAAATTTCTTTTGATTGCCATTAGCGTCAGCAGGAGCATAAAGAGTTAACCCTTGCGGACATTCTACTCGGCCATTGTTTTTAACAACAATTGCATTTTTATCTTTTGCAGCTTCTGAATCTTTGTACCCACCTGCGCCAACAACTAAAATACCTTTGGTATTAGGTAGATTGCCTTGACCAAGTACTATTTGATAATCGTGACTAGTTTTACATCTGTGGCCCATAATAAAATTAGCAACATAATCTGCTTGATTACTAAAGCCTAATACAATAGAGTCTCTATTGTTTATAATATTGCTTTTACCAAATGCAAAACTTCTATTACCAACAACTGTATTTAAATAACCGAAAGCCCCGCCTTGTTCGCTTTCAACTGTATTCTGTTGACCTGCGACAATAGTAAAAGGTCTAGTGGCTTTATTGCCTGCTCCAGCAACAAAAGAATTATTTCCGAATATTTCATTATTCGCACCAAATGCGGCAGATTTTTCTCCTTTTACAGTATTAAAGAAACCAAATGTAAATGATGCATAGCCATAAGATTTACACTGATAGCCACCTGCTACACTATAAAAATTAGTTGCAATATTATGATCGCCAATAGTCAAGGAGCCATATCCGATAGCCTGACCACCCTCACCAAAGCCAATCGCGCATTGTCCAGTTACAGTATTATTAAGACCAATTGCTACTGCATCAACACCACGAATAAAATTGCGGGCGCCCGCAGCAAAACTATTATTTCGAATACCAATATTGAATCTACCAAGAGTAGAAACGTTATTTCCAAAAGCAATATTATCTTCACCAGAATTAAAAGAGTAAGTTCCTTCTGTATAAGATTTTCTCATACCATCTTGCGCTACAGGTAAATGTTGTTCAGCTTCTATTCTTAAAGCTGTCCACAAAGGATCATCTGTAGAAAGAACACCACTTGTATTTTCAACTGCTTTATAATTTGGCCAGTATTTTCCACCATTATTTCTACTGTCATAAACAGAATAGCATTTATTACCCCATTCATCTTGATAGTAGTATAAATTTGTTAATTTTGTTCCAGTAGAATCGTATGAAAAAGCTAAATTTTCAAAAGGATAATATGGAATAGCTTGTGTAAAAATATAAGAAATACTATAAGGTGGATTGGTGTTAGGATCTATATTCCGTTTAGGTGGAAAATAAGTTAGTGCTTCCCACTTAAGTATTCCATGCTCAATCACTTCAGTAGCATCCTCAGAGAGTTTTGTTGAAATAGCTTCTGTTATTTTAACATAGCCTGCTATAGTCTTTTCATCTGCATATGTCTGTAGTGATAAATAACAAATATCTCCCTTGTTAAACGGAAGATTCATCTCGCCGTCTTCGTCTTGAATAGTCCCAAACGACCCTATCGGATTTTCGCTACTCCAAGAATTATTGGAATGCTCTATGACGGACCAACTTCCGATATCTATTGGTTTCCAATATAATTGTTTATTTTTATCTATTTCTAAGGTATTACCTTCTCCAATATAGGCGCTCTTATTACCAATCGCACGAGCGCCAATATCTTTATTTAATGCAAATATATTTTTACTCATGAAGTCTCTCCTTTCTTTAATCGTCTATAATTTCTATATTTCCATATACTCCGTTATCAGAATATATAGTTATATTTTTACTCTTATCTATTGCAAGTATCTTTTCTGCTAAAGCTCCTGTTATTTCTGTTATGATTGAGGTTTTTAATGGATAAATAGCTGCAATTGTATTTTCATCAAGCCATAGAGTTGCTTCATTAGCATCTGCAAATTTATCTGTTAAAAACCAGAATCTACGAATTGTAGAGCCAAGCACTATTGCTGTATTACCTTTTCCGCCACTATAGGCATTATGTCTGTATTCAAAATGCGAGCATAATCCCGGATGGTTTGCAGCTTTTTGTTCTAAAGCTCCAAGTGTTGCTAAACCTTCCGAATCATCTGCAATATAATATTGCGAACTCGTTATTTCACCAATTGTATGATTAGTATTAAAGCGTACAGTGTCACTTGCATCTGTCTCATACCACGCCGACCTCTGCTCAAACCAGACTTTTCCATCCTTTGTATAAATGCGGTCTTTGTAATTTCCTATACCACGCATTGTTGTGATTGGTGGGATGTAGGGTTCGAAAGGTAATTCAGTATAAGAACCACGAGCAAGCATTGGTTTAACTATTACATTAGTAAATGTTTGTGTATTTGGATTTATTTGTATATATAATTGCTGATAGTCATATACATCTTTATTTGCTGTAAATCTCGTACATTTTGATAAACTATTAGAGTACCATCTATCTGTGCCAGTACTAATTTCTCTGTATCGTATTACTAAGCATGCAGAAGTTGTAGTAGTATCAGAACAATTTAAACTAAATGTGTATGTTTCACCATTAGCCAAAAGATCATTTAACGAGCTACCAGCTAAAGTACAACAATTAGCATACGATGAACCATTACCAGTACCATTTATTACAAATGTCCCATCTCCATTATGAGTGCAAGTATATAGTGAACCTTGATAGTCAGCACCTGTATATGTTGGTATTAAATTCTTCCCAAATGGAGTAGTTTCATCAATTGTTATGAGTTCTTCTTCGTAGGGTTCGTATGGTAGTGCTTCTGTGCCTTTGTTGAGCATTGGATAGATTGTTAAATTATCAAAAGTAGCATCTTTTCTAAGAATTAATGTTATCTTTCCAGTTTGCTCTTCTTTAAGTGTAAATGTGTAATATCCAGTAATGTGATTTGCAAAATAATATTTTTGAGTTGTGTTTGGTAAATAAACATACATCTGCCAAGTAGTATTTGAGCCACCTTTGCCACCTGAAATTGTATAAGTACCAGGAGGAAGAGTAAGATTATTACATAGTACTGGATACTGCTCTTCTGTTGGAGTCCCATTTATAGTTATTGAATTATCATCATTAACATATATTGAATAACCTTTTGATGATATAGTTTCTTTATTTCTTGTAATCTTACATAGGTTATCACCCGTAACCTTAACAGTTGGATTCTCTAAACTCATAATCTCTATAGGAGCATCAGGTGTAGGAGTTCCCTCCTGCACCGAGTTCCCATATAAAACAAGATTTTCTTCAGATTGATTTGCTAAAAGTAATCTTCTTCTGTAACTACTCATCAAATATCACCTCTGGCATATCAACTACTGTATGTACTTCATAGTATTTATCATCTTTAAGTTCATAAGTAGTCTCTACATACTGATTAGACTCTGTTTCAGGCATTTCAACAGCAACAAGTTCTCTGTATCCAGCTTCAAGAAAATGTTCTGGTTGAGGATTAAATATAACAACATTCTTTAATTCCTGAATTGTTTCTGTATATTCATTACCTTCTTTATCTTTTTTCTTGATTTCTTTTTCAATATACTTTTGATATCTTAAAGGCTTTTTATTATTTGCAAATACAAACTGTCCGTTAATTTCTTTGATAAACATTATTCCGCTACCCCCTTTGCAGTTCCAGCAATTACGCCTACGCCATTCACTACTGATACTTCATAAACATAATCAGGCTTAAGATTAGGCTCTTTTATCCATTTGATTTCAACAGATTCATCAGTAAGTACGCCAAATGAAAAGGCTGATATATCTGCTGGAGTTTCAAAACTGAACATAAATTCGTCAAGCTTTGTTGTAGATGCGGTATCGAGTGTTACTGTGAGAGAAGATATGTTTGTGAATGTATAATATTGATTTGCCAGTATTGTTGTTTCTGTTGAAGTTGAATTGTTTAAGAATGGAGCGCAGTCACTCCCTATATTAATAAACATGAATCTGTTGTCATTAGCAAATTTTTCTGCTGTTGAACCTGCGTACCCGTAAATAGTTACATCTTCAGAATCAACTGTACCTAAACTACAATTAATTGTTGCTTTAGGATTGTATATGTAAAGAGAACATTCAGAATACTCAGATGAACTAATATTTAACTTGTCAATATTAGCTGGAGATATAATAGTTCCGCGATAGTTCATTGATGCTATGTAAGTGTTGTTATTAGTTAATTTAATATTAGGATTGCTTGAATTGGATGCGCTGTCATCAGTTAATACAATATCATTAATAATATCATTTAATATTATTTCAGCAGAAGCATCAACACTGCAAATATATTTTATACTTTTAGAGCATATGAATTTATAACAGTTTATAAGAAATCCTTCTTCGATACCTATAGGTTCAATTGAAACTATATTATCAGGTACTGTAACTATTTTACCAGTATAATACAGTTTTTCTCCATCAACTGATCCTATAATTTTAGTTCCCGTCTCATCTGTGATAAAATCAACACCCTCTTGTAAAACATATACATCTGTTGTGCCGTATTTTTCAAGAAGTTCAATATCTTGTTTATTAGATGCGTTTTTAACTATATCAGATAATTTACCGTCTTTAGTGATTAAATCACCTTCAATTTTTAAATTGCTTTCCAAATCTAATTCTAAAGCATTTTTTCTTTCAGTTCCGCTAGTACCATTACCAATAGCGAATAAATAAGTTTTTTTACCTGATGTATTATAAGCATTATATTGACCGAACACAGCGACATTCTTCCCATAGGTACGAAGACCTTCACCAAAAGAAAAGGAATTTTCGCCATTACTAATACATCCATTTCCTGCTGCTAAGCCGCACTTACCTTTAACACTATTTGCTAAACCGAAAGCTGTACCATATGTTCCTCCACCAGTTATCTGATGACTATATCCAAAAGCCATACCATAACTAACATTTATTGTATGATTTGCTCCGAAACCAGCACTTCGTTGCGCACCATTTGCAATTTTAATTTTTGCACCAAAACCTGCAGACTCCTGTCCTAATATCGTATTTTCAAAGCCAAAAGCAGAACAAGCATAACCGGTTTTATTCTTCCAACCAAAAGCGCTAGAAAAATCGCCAAGAGGTATATTGGATTGTCCATTTGAAAAAGTACTTACTTGCCCTCCTATATTTTCATAACCAATGCTAACAGAATAATATCCTATTTGAACATTACCTAAAAGAGGATAATCATCAAAGAAGAATACATTATGTATTTTGCCAGAGGACACATTATCCTCTAGAGTTGTTAATGCCATACTTTCTGAAGGGTGAGAGATTGGACTTTCAACAAGACTATAAATTTTAGTATCTTTATCTTGCTGCTCTGAGTAAAAATGAATTGTTATTGCTGTTTCATCGTAGTTACCTAAAACAAGAACTTTAGAAGTAGAATACACAGAATTAGTTGTTCTTATATTGCAATTATAAGCAACGAACGAATCGCTGCTAGTATCATCTAATTTATAGAGTTTAATTGTATTTATAAATTCTTCTGTTAGCTCATTAGTTTCAATCGTTATACTTTTGATACTTGTATTACTTAATCCTGTTTGGTCGACTTTAGAAATTTTAAAAGCATATCTTTCAGCTTTGTTATTGAAACCGTAGTTGCTTGTTAAAAATTTATTTTTCGCCAATTATTATCTCTCCTTTCTTAAAATAAAATAAGACGAGATTTTCTCGTCTTATTACATATTGTTCGCAATTGCTGCGATTTTACTTCTATATATATTTTTTAATTCAACTTCGCCATAGATATTGTGATTTCTAAATACTTTTGACACCTTGCGGAGACCGTTATTAGAACCAGAATATTCTGCCATATCTATTTGAGTTTTATCATCGCCATCAAGAATACAGATAGAATCTTCACCAATTCTTTGAAGAGCTAGCTTCATTAAGTCAATATCAAGATTTTGTGCTTCTGTTATATAAACACCTGCGCGCATTCCGCTTGTATCAAAACCACGAATATCCGCAAAAGGTAATAATAATAATGTGCCCTGATCTATTAAATCTTGCACCATTCCTCTATCACCCAGCTTTGATACTAAGAAGTTACCTATTTGACTATCAAGAAGCTTTTCATTCTTATCGCCGGGATAAAAACCAAGTCTCGCGGCATGTCGCGCAGCAACCGGGTTACAAAATACAATTATTTTGTCAATTTTTCCTTTATCAAGAGCACTAAATAAATAGCTCATTGAGAGAAGAGATTTACCAGTCGCGGCCGGTCCGCGCAAACAGCTAATTTGATTATTTAATAAACTGTCCATCGCGCACATCTGATACCAATCATTTTTCTTAGCTCTAACAGAACCAAACCAAGTTGAATCAAAAGAATGGAAATTTAATTTTCTGTTTTCTTCTCCTGTCCAGCAAAGAGTATCTAAATGATTTCCTTCTGCATCCAATAAAATAATATATTGATTTTTTAACGCGTTAAAAACATTCTCTGCGGGATTTGAGTAAACCGCGCATAATTGCTCTTCTGTTGGAACGATTTCTAAATAACCGCAATAATTATCTTCAACCTCTTTTTCTTCTTCCACTTGAAGAATAAAAACTTGACGAGCGATTACTCTTGCATTTAAATCGTTTGTTACAAAATTGAGTTTTTTATTCGCGGCAGTTGCTATAATTTTATTATCATTTGTAATTGGTAATTTATGTTGAGTTATTAGCTCTTCAATATCCATATTATAAACAATAACGAAATATCTATCTTCGTTTTCTGATAAGAATTTACTAGCTTGTCTTGCCATATATTTGCTATTTTCATCTTTATGAACAGATGTTTTAATGTTTTCTATCTCTTCCAAAGTAATGGAAGATAAAGCAAATTTTTCATCACATTCCTTTAATCTGTCAATAGCAAGTAGTAAACTACAAGTGTCATATAATTTCATCGTCTATTGGCTCCTCCTCTTCGATAACAAACCCTATTTGATTTTTAACAATTTCTTGCTCGCTTAAGGATTGTATTGTTTTATTGTTTTTTGCAATAGTTAAACTTAAATTAGACTTAATTACTTCTGTTAAATTATAAACTAAATCTGCTAAACTATTAAGAATAGGAATACCAACAAGAGCGACAATTATTCCCAATAAAAAAAATTGTAAAATAAAAAACGCCTCCATTCCTCTTTTTATACTTAGGTGGAAGCGTAATTGAATTGTTCTAATTTGCCCTGTTATTATGAATTTTCTGCTGTACAGCATTGTGCGCGAGAATAGATGCGCGAATGTCAGCTTCAATAGAAATAATCGCGGTTATAGTGTCTGCACGCTCAGCTCCGCGCATATAAATCTCCTTGCGCATTTTTCTTGCATAGAACTCATTTGGATTAAAATTCTTATTCTTCTCAATTCTGTGATATACATCATCAAGTAATTTTATTTCGCTGTCGATTTTTTTCTTAATATGTTTTAAAGCTTTAAGAGTTGCTCTTTTATGAGCAATTTCCTGCCCAAAACGAGAAGAGAATATATCCTTGTCATCTGGATGGCAAACAGCTTTACCAGTAAATACATCATTATCATAATAAATATGACAATAAATAACTTCTCTGTTGTTATCTGTCATAGTTTCAAATTTTACTTTCATTTGAATACTCCTTTCATTTATATATTTATATTATAGCAAAAATAAAAAATAGTTTCAAATTTGTTGTTTAGGGTAAAAAATTCCCGGGGTGGGTGAAAATGCCAAGTTCGGAGACGAATCGAAGGAAGGATAAAGGCAAATAAAAAAGACTGCGCGAAGCAGTCTTTTTAAATTATTTATTAATTATTGTTTAAACCGTTAGCTGCAAATCCGCCAAGGATACCGCTAACAACATTCTTTAAATCAATACCAAGTCCATCAGAAGCCTGCTGAACTGTCTGCATAATATCTTTTGTAAGCGCAGCCTGGTTTCCTTCACCATACATTGTAATTGAGTTAACTTTTTCATAAGGAGCTGCCGCGTTCTTAACCATTTCAGGTAAGATAGCAAATAACATTTCCATTTTAGAAGCTTCGCCCATTTCTTTCTGAGCTTCTGCTTTCTTTAAAATACCTTCTGCTTCTGCAAGTGCTTTAGCTTTAATAGCTTCAGCCTCAGCCTCACCTTTTGCTCTAATACCAGCAGCTTCATTTTCCATAGCAACTTTTTGAGCTTCTGACTTAGCTTTCATAGCTTCCGCTTCAGCAATAGCTTTTGCTTTTACTGCTTCTGCTTTCTGTTCTTCTTCGTATCTGTCAGCTTCAGCTTTTCTTTCTCTTGCGATTTTTTCAGCGTCAGCCTGCTTTTGATCTGCAAAGAACTGAGCTTCAATTTTCTTTTCTGCGGCGTACTTTTCAGCATCAGCTCTTTTCTTTACATCCGCGTCAAGAGCTTTTTCTTTAATAGCAATTTCTTTGTCCTGAATTTCAATTTCTTTTTCCTGCTTTGCGATATCCGCATCCGCTGTAGCAATCTCAATACTCTTTCTCTGTTCCTGAGCCTGGATTTCATAAGCGGCGTCCGCACGAGCTTTTTCTGCGTCAGCGCTTCTTTTTAATTCCGCTTTCTTAATTTCAAGTTCTGTATTCTTTTCAGCAATTGCAAAATCTGCCTGCACCTGTGCATCATTAGCTTCTTTACGAGCCTGAGCTTGAGCAATAGAAATTTCTTTTTCGTTTATTGCTTTAGCAATAGCAGCTTCTTTTTTAATCTTTGTTAAGTTATCAATACCAAGATTTGAAATTGCGCCAAGTTCATCAGAGAAGTTCTGTGCGTTAAAGTTTACAATTTCGAGTCCCATTTTTCTTAAATCTGGTTCAGCATTTTCTTTAACTTTATTTGAGAATGCCTGTCTGTCATTTACAAGAGTTTTTAAATCAATACTACCGATAATTTCTCTCATATTACTTTCTAACACTTCTCTTGCAACTACACCAATATATTCAGATGATCTGTTTAAGAAGTTCTGTGCTGCTAATTTTAATGATTCTGGGTCAGAACCAATCTTAATATTAGCAATAGCATCTGCGGATAAGTCAATATAATCTAATGTAGGAACTGGCTTTGCGGTTGATACCGTAATTGGGATAAGTTCCAAAGTCAGATTATCTTTTTTCTCGATATATGGGATTTTAATTCCCGCTTTACCGATTAAGAAACGAGGATTTTTCTTTGGACCAGAAATAACATAAGCTGTGTCTGGCGAAGCCTTAACATATCCAGAAGCAAGGATAGCTATAATGGCAATTACGCCAAGGCAAATAAGAATAAGTGGTAAATAAGTTAACATATTTTTTCTCCTTTATCTAAATAATTTTTTAAACCAAGATTTTCTTTTCTCTTCTTTTTCTTTCTGTTGTTTATGTTCATTTATATCAATCATAATTTCATCTATTGAAACAGGAGTGCAATTATGAGCATCCATATTTACATTATAACAATGGTCATATTCACAAAATTTATCTTTACTATGAGTATGACCGTGTAGGTTCCAAGGAATGCCAGGAGTATCTCCATTTTTCATAATTTGCTGGTGATGAGATAAATAAAATGTTCTTTTTTTTGTTTTAAATATATCTCCATATCCGTGATAAGTTACATTGGGTAATTTACAATATGCATCAAGTCTTCTGTCTGTATCGTGGTTACCCGCAATAATTTCAAGTTTCCCGTTAAGTTTCTTAATCCATTCAATATTAGAGATATCGCCCATCATTAAATCTCCTAAAATATAAACCGTATCTTCTTCCTCGACTTTAGTATTCCATCTTTCTACAATCGCATTGTTCATTTCTTCTACTGACTTAAAGCCTCTATCCTTCCAGATAAAATCTTTATCGTGTCCAAAATGCAAATCCGAGGTAAAAAATATTGTGGGTGTGCGGGTTACAGTTACATTACTCATTTGTTTTCACTCTCCTTACCATTATTACATTATCGAATTCATCAATAGATGGAATTTCAAATTTATCATACATATTCAAAATAACATCTTCAGGCACAAAAGCCCATCCTTCTCTTTCAAAATTACGCGCGAGACATATATCCAATGGCGTATCAAACCATACAAATTCAATAGTGAATTCATCTTTAGGAATAAATTTAGTAATTCCTTTAATAAGTTTTAAACGAGACGCTCTGCTTATGTGTGTTGCATCAGCAATTGCGGCGCCCTCAAGTTTCATCGCATCAACTATTTCTTTTACGAAAGAATTAAATACAAAAGTTTCATTTTCAAAATAATCTTCAGTATCTTCTGTTCTAAAAGATGCGCGAATTTCATCTCTTGAAATGTGTGGCGCTTCAACAACCTCGCTTAGATTGGATAAGCTTGTTGTTTTACCCGAGCCCGGAATGCCGCACGCGACAATTAAATTCATCATTTTCTATACCTCCCAACAAATATACTATACTTTTCTATTCTATTTCCTAAACTATCAAAATTTCCATTTTCAAATTCTACTTTAAAATCTTCATAAGAATATCTTTGACCAAAAGGTCTTATTTCCACACAATTATGTTCCTGTCTGCAATGTAAACAATATAAATTTTTTAAATGTCCTGGCTCGCGGCTTTGACTCGTGGTGCGGGCAATAGGCAAAGTTTCTTTACCGCATTTTGTGCAGAAGAAACGAGAAGAATACATATTATTTGCCATCCTCTTCGTCGTCCTCCTCAACCATACCGCCAAGTAAATCAGTAATGTGTCCAACAATCATAGAAGCTAACATAATCATTACAAATCCGTACCAATTAGTCATTTCAAGCTTTGCATATGCACAAACAAATGCTGTAATTACAGTACCCGTACAAAACTCTAAAAAAGCTTCCCATAAAAAACAAACAATTTCAAGAAAACTAAATTCAAATTTAAATTCCATTTTAAAAACCTAATCCTTTCTTTATTTTATTCCATAGTTTTTTTAAACGATTTTTCCAATACATTTCTTCTTCGATTTCACACATTCTAATACCTGTAAATGCAAGAAATGAGGGAACGGAAGCTGCAGTCATACAAAAGCTATGCCATTTTTTATCATCATTAAAAGTTAATCTACAAGCCATTGCAGCGTAGTCTTCTGCAGAAATAAAATCTTTCATTTCAAGATAGCTAACATTTTTCATAATTAAAGGATAAAGTAAGACTATATTCCTAACTTTGAAAATTGTTGGTCTGGGCATAATATTTGAATCAAAATAATTAACAGTAGCATTTGCCCACATATTAGCTTTGGTTACTTCTTCATCTGTCAAATACTTTTTTAACAGTTCCATAATCATTTACATCATTTCCTTTCCTTAACTTTATATATATTATATTATAATTTTAAATAAAAATAAAAAGGGTAGCTTTTAAACTACCCTTATTAAATTATTTGCTTGTTATATTTTCAACAATACCTTCTAAAGAAGTACCTCTAAGAAGTCTGTTAACAACTTCTGCAGAGCTTTCTCCGTTTGCAAGAGCATAAGGAGCGATTGATGATGAAACAGCTTTTAAAATGTCTGCATTCGCGCGAGCATCAAGTGAAGCGGCAAGACTAGGACTAATTGAATTCATAATTTCTACTACTGATTTAGCATAGGCATCCTGCTTATCTTTTTCTAATGCAGCGAGTTTTTCCTTCTGCTCAATCTTTACTTCAAAATCCGCTTTTTCTCTTGCGAGTTTAGCATCGGCAATCATTCCTACTACTGTCTGTAAGTCATATTCTGCCTGTTTTCTTGCGGCATTTTCTTCTTCTGTTGCGCGAGCTCTAGCTACCTGATAATCAAAATCAGCTTTTTCTTTTTCTCTTAAAATAGAATCTTTATAAGCTTTAAGTTCCTGTTCTAACTCAAATTTAGCTTTGTTTACTTCTATTAATCTTTCTCTAATAGCGAGAGATTCTTCTTCATCATTAAGATTAAATTTATCTTCAATTCTTCTGTGATTGAAATCTTCAATCATATCTTCAATATCAGATTCATATCTAATACCACGAATATCAAAACTGTTAACACACGCGCCAATATCTTCAAACATTGCGCATCCTGCTTCTCCTAAAAGAATGTCGCCTAAAGTTGAAGCTGAATTATTATAGAAGTCTTTTACATCTATTGTCTGAATTACAGATTTTAACTGTAATCTATAATAACTGCAAACTAAATCTACATAGTCTTCAACAGCAAACCATTTATCTTTATAGTCTTCTAAGAAGTTAAGAGTATAAGTTAAATCAAGAAGAATTTCAGAATCATCTTTTGTTCTTACTCTTACAATATCGTGAATTTTGTTGTTTTTAACCTGGAGATAAACAACAGGGATTTTATTCTTGCGGTTTTTAGGCGCACCAGTTGAAAGATTTAATATCTGGAGTGTTTCGTCATAATCAAGAAGTCTTGATGAAGGTCCGATAACAACATCTTTATTACCGCTTTTTGAAATTACATTAACGGCATATCCATTCCAAATGTCGATATTAACTGCACCATCGTATTTTGTATCAAGAGTAATAGTTCTTGGTTTTGTATAAGAAGTACCTCTTGAAATGCCAGCATTTGTTTCAAGGAACTGAAGTGTCATATCCGCGTTTACAGTACAAGCATTTGTAGTATAAAGTGCTTTTATCGCGCTTGACGCGTCTCTGTAGGCCGCCTGTTTTTCAACAGATTTTTCACTAATCGATTCATTATAATCAAGAACAGTCTGGTTACCAGGATACCAGAGTCGGCATTCAGTAGGAGAAAGTTTTCTCTTAACAACTACTTCTGTTCTTGGGTCTGGAAGATACATTCTTGGTCCACGCACAGTTGTAATTTCGCCAGTTAATCTGTTCATAATATATCTGGCTTCGCCCTTTGGAATGGCAATCGCATGATGCATATATTTACTGTCATAGCTAATTAAGGCGTGTTCTGGTCTTGGGTAATAAATCATTGTGTCATCGCCAGTTAAGAATAACTCTTCGCCAACTGGGTGTTCGTTGCCATCTTCATCTGTATATTTTGCAATTACCTTAATATAAATACCACTAATTTTTGAAAGCTCAATAGCTCTAAAGATAAAATTACCTTTATGATTTTCAACGAATGTTTCAGTTGGTTCTGGGAATACCACATCAGGACCGTGTAAGTATCTCTTATTACCATCTTCGTCTTTAAGGATACAATATTCGAGTCTTTCAAGTGTAACTGCGTCGCGTACATAGCCGCACACAACTTCATTGTTAACAGGAATTACTTCAATACCTGTTGGTGGGATATAGAACGCGTACTCTGTACCCTTAATAACAATTAACTGACCAGTTACATATTTAGCTTTTGTAGATTTTACTTCGCCACCATCAACTGCCTGCGCGATTCCCTCGTTAGTGTTAGCCGCGTCTGCGTCATAAACTCTTGCAAGGAGATACTGATTTGAACGAAGTCTGTGACCCTGAACAACTTTAGCCATCTGACCTGGATAAAGAGCAAATGATGTTGGACCAGGGATATTAATTTTTCTACCAATTTTAATTCCTACTGGGCTATTGCTCATTGTGCCAACTGGAGGGTGTGTTCTATCAACACCATCATCAGTTTTCTGAGCAACTACTGGATTCTTTAAGATACAATACCAGTTTTCAGGAGCTGAACAGAAAAGTTTAATTGCGTCATTCATAGAACAAGGCATAAACTTCTTTGATTTATAATCAAATCTTACTGGCACATCAGACTGCGAGAGGCTGAACTTGTAAGGTCCAACCGCGCATCTAACTTCACCTTTTGTGGAATCAAGAATATAAGCATATTCATTAATATTAAGAACTAAGTCTTTCTGCTGAATCATATTATCCATATTATCTACCTCTCTTTACTTTTAATCTTTATTATTTAATACCTCATTTACCACATCTAATTTATTATCAATTCTTGACATAATTCTTTCCATAATTGTTGCAACCTCTGCTCTTGTAATTGGAGCATTTGGTTCAAAAGTAGTTTCAGTTTTACCTTTAAGTAAACCTGTAAAATACATATTTCTAATTGGTTTATAATACCAATCAGTTTCTTTTACATCTGTAAAAGGAAGGGTTAAATCTTCAAACAATGGAAGATAAATTTCACTTAAAGATTCTTTTGGAATGTAAGCAAAACCATCTTTACCATAATCTTCTCCCCAAGAATTTTTAAATTCATATTTTCCTGTTTTATCGTCCCAACCAGTAAGCATAATACAATGACTTCCGCCAATAAAATATGTAGGTGCAACTGCAACTAAACCATATTTATATTTAGTAAGAGCATCTTTAATGCACTGGTCTCTCTTTATTCTATCTGCATAGCCAAGAGAAGTGAATCCTTTTAATTTAAATGTTTGCGCGAGCTCATATAAATGCGGAAATTTTTCTACTAATTTCTTCATTTCTGGCATTTCCACAAGCTGGTCAAACTCTTCTTTGGTTACTGTGCCAATGTTCATCCAATGCTTCATAGCGAGACTTGTAACCATACCTTCGCCTGTATATGCATCAGAACGAAGTGCGCCATAAATAAATCCTTCAGACATTTCTTTGCTTTCACCAAATTGTCTTCTATAATTCTCTTCTGCGATTTGCGCGATTACTTCTGCAACACACGCACTAATCTGTCCCTGATCTTTAAGTGTACCTGTATTCTCGTGCGGAATTGACCACTTGGTCGGGAATGTTGATGCTCCAGACACGCAGCCGCACACCTGCTCATAATCATAGTTGCGCAAATGAGATATTGGTTCACTTGCCGCGCCGAGAGCTTTATTCATCTGAAAAGTTTCGTTTGCCATATTTCCTCCTTCTATTATAAGAACCTTTACCTTTCTTTGGCGGTACTTCAAAGCAACGCCTCATAATTTGTAAATATTCTTGCAATTCTTCTTTATCTTTTTTTAAATAAGATTTTTTAAATCTCATAATTCTATCACCTCATAAGTCATATTATCTAAACAAAAGAGAAGTAATTTACCCGTTGAATAAGCACCTGTATCTAAACAAATTTTTTGATTATCAAAATAATAATAAGGTTCAAACTTCATTTCGTGATTATCTGTTAAATATTGAATAGGAGTATGTCCGTGAACAATAATATAATCTTTATATTTTTCTTTTGGAGATTTACTATCGTAACAATGATATCTATCCCATAGTAGATTTTCTTCTGAAATTTCTGTATATTCGCTATCGTATGGTGTAAATCCTGCGTGAGACAAAATAAAAGTTCTTTCATCTTTCGCAAACACAATCATTGCTGACAGAGGTAATTGTTCTATTATATCAAGATATTTGTCTTTTTCTTCATCTTCACAACAATCAAAGTAAGTTATCTTTCCGCCATTCATTTTTAATAATTTGTAATCAGAATAATTGTTTCTTACTGCTCTAAGCAACATATCTTCGTGATTACCTTTAAGAAGAATAAATTGCGGGTCGTCGATAATTGCTTTTAGCAAACGCCATCCGCTGTGACCGCGGTCTGTACAATCTCCAAGACAATATACGATATCATCTGGTTTAAGTTTTTCTTTTATTTTTGGATAAAAGTCATACATACCGTGTAAATCTGTAATTACATAAGTCATTAGTTATCTCCTTCCGTTCCACAAACTATCAAAACAATAACAGAACCAAGAACAGAACCAAGAACAGAACCAAGAATTGCACCTATGATTAACGCAATCATTTCATAACCTCTCTTTCCTTTTCTTTATATAAATATAATATTATATTTTAATAAAAAAATAAACTAAGGATTTTTACCTTAGTTTATCTCTATCATCACGCCATAAAAATCCGTGCTTCGCGAGTTCTGCTATTGTATCTGTAATGACATCTAAGTCGCTGCCACTTGTATGGTAGGTTCCGCACACTTCTACATCGCAATATAATAGTCTCGTCTCTGGATCAACACATATACTAACCAATGGATGCGCGTCTTCGCCCATTAAATAGGGAGATTCTCCATCTGGGTCTGGTGCGAATTTCCACCACCAGTCCAATTCACAATCATTACAGAATGCATCCGCATATCTTGCATCTTTCGCGACTAAATCTCTGCCAAGTGCGAAACCATAGTGTCTTAAAACATAGCTTAAATTATACATCGGAGCTATCATCTGCATTAGTATCTATCTCCTTTATATAGTTTTCAATTTCTGAAAGGATACTTTTATAATGACCGCGACTTCTAATATGTTCATCATTCACATATAAGTCATATACGCCATCATTTCTTTGCTTAATTACAATTTTTAATTTTGTTTCGTTATTCATTGTATTCTCCTTGTGAAATTTTAAATCTATTTAAATCAATTAATTTAAATTCATCATACATATTTGGGTAAAAAATGCCCATCCAAAAATCTCTTTGAATTGTTTTGTGGTAGGATAATGTTTCGTTCCAAGCTTGAACCTCATCTATAATTTCTTTATTGAGTAAGCCAAGTTCATCACGGCAATCAGTATTTTCTAATTTAAAAATTAACGAATCATATGTTGCTTGGTCTTCCGCGACATATGCCGAGCTACCACAATATGAGCAACTAATTATTGCAATCATTATAATACTAACTATTGCACCAACTGCGGAAAGCACTGTGCCTGAGAGACAGAAACCTTCATCATATTCCCACATAAAACTACCGTATTTCCAGTCTTTGCTGCCTAAAACCCATAAAACGATACCAACTACAGTTAAAATTATAAATAACCAGAATAGCATAATTTTATCCTCTCTTTCTTACATATTATGTTTTAATAAATATTCTCTTGAAACATTTTTAAATGAATCTTTTCCGTCCATTGTTCTGTATACGAGACCTTCTCTCATTACATCTGGGTTAACTACTGATTTACCAGTAGCAAGTTCTTTGAGTTCTTCCATAGTATCTGGCATCTGAACCTGACCAAGGATTGGAACCCATTTCATTTTCCAGCTTTCTATAATATCTCTTCCTTCAAAAGAGTTGTGTCTACCATTTTTAGAAGTAATAAAGTTAAACACATATAAGTCATCTTCTTTTAATTTAAGTGGATTGCCCTGAACAGCGCCAACACCTTCGCCCTGAATACAAACCCATTTGTAATCTTTGTGAATATTAAGGTAATCTTTTAAATGTTCTTCGATATTATATTTAAAAGCTAAATCCCAGTAAATATTATGGTCGTGGTAGCAAGACTGTTTTTCATCTTTCTGTCTTATGTTTCTTGAACAAACATAAAATTCAAATCTATTTCTACCTTTTCTTTCAAGAGCGTAAGTACAAGATGTACCATCGAGTTTTTCTGTGCATAAATATGTCTGACCATCGCCTATTCTCCAAGGCTGGTTTTCAACTCTTTCTTCATCTGTTTTAGAAACAAAAGAAGGGAATTTTTTAGGGTTATCTTTTTTTCTACCAAAGAAAAGAAACATAACCTTTCTACCCCACGCGCGTCTCATCATCCATCTTGCCCAAGGCTGTTTGAATAATTTTGGATGGCGGGCCGCCATAGAACGATACTTAACATTTGGATCTCCGTTTGATTTACGAACATTATCTTCTTCTACAGAATAAGTAACTCCAAGTAATTCTGTAACATCGATGCCTTCTTCTGTCGGTATTGTTTTATCAAAAGCAGATACAGGTAAAGCTAAACCCTGTGAAATCACTTTAAATTTACCAAGTTTCATAGTTTTAACTTTAAAGTGTCTTGCTCTCATAAACTCTGACCATTCTGCTTCTGGTAGCTTTGAATCGATTTCAAAGTAAACACAAAGGTCGCCTTCTTTAAACTCTCCGATTTTAGCAATAACTTTCCAGCCTAAAACTGTGATAAGCTCGATATTGTCTGCGCCTTCGATTTTTGAAATTTCTCCAACTCGTGCAGTATAAGCTAAAGCTCTTTTGTCATTGATTATCATTTTAATTCTCCTCTCTTTACTTTGTATATATATAATATTATTATTTTATTTATTTTTCAACTCTTCTCTTACTTGCATTAAAAGCTGTCCAAGTCTATTCTCTCCTTTTATATCTTTGCATTTTTCACATTTACAATCGCCCCAATAGTTATCGTGCCAGGTATTGCCTTCTATTAAGAGCGCATCGCCAGTAGCAAGTAACTTCTTTTTTAACACAGAATTGCTAAATTTTTTTCTTAAAGCAATTAACATAACTGTATCTTTTATGTTATCCCAATCCTCGCGCAATTCACATTTTCTACCTAATCTTTTTGCTTTACCAGGAGTGTCTGCAGTAGCAATTTTATAAAACATTTCTTCGTTTTTTGAAAATAATTTATTAGCTTGAAAGAAATGCTCTACTGTTGAAAACCAAATACCAGCAAAGTATAGCGGACTATAAAAAAAGTTACTTAAAAATTCAAACTCGCCTTCAAAACTATCGATTACTTTCATACTTGTTCACTCCTATCTATGTGGGATATACGCGGGAATAGGTTTTAATTTAAAAGCATTTTTTAAATGCATTGCATCTATTTTTTCTTTTGCTTCTGTATCTTCGCACTGTCCCGTTAAAATATACTTATTCAATGTTTCATATGTAAAACCAAAATTTTCTTCATCTGTTTTTCCACAAAGTCCATCTGTTGGGGTTTTGTGTGTTAATTCGTACGGGAGGCCGCAAGCATCGCCAAGAGCAACAACTTCTTCACTTGTTAAATGAGCAAGAGGCGCGAAGTCACCTACATTATCTCCCCAACGAGTAGAATAACCTATATATGATTCTGAAAGATTATCTGTACAAACTACCCTACCATTAAGAGATTGAGAGATAGCATAGAGTGTGGTCATACGAATACGGGGAGGAAGGTTTGTTTCTGCCTGCTCAGAAAGTCCACCTGGTATAAGAACATTCCATTTTCCATTAAACCAATGTGCGTCATTATAAGTAATGGCTTTTACAAAAGTACTATAGATAGGTTCAATATTTGCTGTCATACACGGAATATCTAAATGTTTACAAATCTTATAAGAATCATCTATATCCACTTGCTTGCCATTTGGCATCATAATACCATAAACTCTATCTTTGCCCAGAGCTTCTACGCAAAGGGCGGCCGCGACAGAGCTATCTTTCCCGCCACTAATGCCAATAATCGCGTTACAATCTGGTCCATTTTCCGCGAACCAGTCTTTAATCCATTGAACAATCTCTCTTTTTGTTTTTTCTATATTCATTATTATTTTCCTTCTTCAATATATTTTTTTAATAATTTTCTTCTATTATAAACTGGAGCAGGTACAATAGTAGAAAGAGTTGCTGACCAATCTTTTTCAATACATTTGCGCACTTCTGTCGCACAAATATCATCATATCTTGGTAAAAATTTAAAAGCAATATGTTCTCTAATTTCATCATTAAACCAACTTAACATAATGTTTGGGTTGTCGCTATAGTAGATAATAAAATCTTCGTCTGCGGAAACTTCACGCATAGCTTTGTAAAGATAACTACCCCAACTATGAGTATTATTGGCTTCATCGTCTAAATCAGCAAGAGGATAAACAAAAACACAATTATATTCTTCTTCTGTTAAAGCTTCTTTTAAACTTTCCTCTATCATATTAATTCTTAAGTCAATTGGAATTGGATTTCTTTTTGTTCCTACTTTATCTGCGCTACCCACTAAAATATATAATGCGCCATTTATTTGATACATATCTTGACAAGCCTTTTTAATCATATGTAAATGTCCATTGTGAAATGGTTGCGCACGAAATAAAATTACTCCTGTCATTAAATATTCTCCTCCAATCTATACGCTACTGCGTTCTTTAAGTATTTTAAATAAACATTATTCTGACACATTGCTTTACCAGGTGTGTCACTAATCTTTGCTACTGGATGTCCATTTACATACTGTAATTTAATAACAATATTTAATGCATCAACATTTGTATCATTACTTAAATAAGTTCCAATACCAAAGCTTACATTTATTTTATCTTTGAAATAATCATAAATTTCTTGAGCCTTATCAAAATTAAGACTGTCACTAAATAATAAAGTTTTAGTTTTTGGATCGATACCGAGTTTAATATAATGGTCAATTATTTTATTACCCCATTCTATTGGGTCTCCGCTATCGTGTCTTACTCCTGTATAGCACATAGCCTGTAATTTATTAAAGTCTCTTAAGAATAAATCTGTTCCAAGAGTGTCTGTTAAAGCTGTACCGTTGTCACCCTGAAATTCATCAAACCATTCTTCCATTGCCATTTTATTTGTATAGGCAAGAGTTACACCCGGGATACCCTGATACATTTGAACATACTCGTGTGCATAAGTACCAATAGGTTTAACTTTATATTTCATAGCAAGATAAACATTTGAAGTACCAACACAATGTCCAGTTGTAAGAAGCTTTGATAAAACATAATCCTGCCACTCTCTGCTTAATCTTCTGCGGCAACCAAATTCTGCGAAATTAAAATTATATTTACCTTCTTCAAAACCTTTTAATTTAAGTTCGAGTTTTTCTTTTGCGGATTCTATTAAATCTAAATAGTTATATTGCATACGAAAGTAAACTTCGTTAATAATTTCAAGTAAATAAATTTCAAATTGCATAGCACTAAATAACGGACCAGTTACTTCTAAAAACAAGCCACCTTTGCCGTCCGCGCAACATTTTACATAGTCGCGGAGTGGGTGCCATAAGCGAAGAAATTCAATATAATCAGATTTCATAAATCTTAATGAATTTAAATAATTTAATTCTTCGCCTGTAAATCTTAAAGTACAAAGATGATCAATCTGTGCGTTAATTTCTTCTACCATTTCAGAAGTAAATACAATGTTTTCATTTCTACATTTGAAAATATATACACCATTTAAATTGGTATGTTTATGAAACATTACCATATTCATATTAAATTTATATAAATCAGTATCTAATAAAGATACAACAATAGGACTTAATTTCATCATTATACTTCACTCTCTCTTTCCGCCTATAACAGTATTACCTTCGTTAATTACATCTATCTGACAAGCTTTCATTGTCATCAGCGCGGCTGTGTGATTTGCTGGAGTGGTACCCGCACAGCACGCCGCGTCGACAACTATTTTTGTATCTGGAAAATGTGTTTTAATAAGAATAGCATTTGAAACAACACAGATATCTGTACAAGTACCAACTAATTCTACTTCTTCTGGCATTTCTTCATATCCCCAATAAGGATATCCAAAAGTTGATTTGTTAATATGCTTATACTCTGGATGATTTAATTCATCAACAACTACCCAACCTTTTGTTCCATCAATACAATGTTCAACAGGAAGTTTCTGACCTTCCGCACTACCTAAATAAGAAACTGTATGAGTGTCTCTTGTAAAGATAATATCATCACCATTCTTCTTATATTCTTCAATTTTCTTTTGAATATTTGGTATAATAGCTTGTGCGTCTGGGTTTGCAAGACTACCTGTTACAAAATCATTTTGCATATCAATTACAATTAACATTTTTGACATATTATTTCTCCTCTCTCTTTACAATAATTTGAGTTTTGCCTTCCTGTGCAATATAAATTTCTGTTGCACATTTCAAAAGTGTGTCTGCGTGTTCTTTTGCAAAGTGGTTAGATTCCCAAAATACTTGTGTGCAACTTCTTTTTAATGATTCTAAAATTTCTGTAAATGTCATTTTATACCAATCCTTCCATCTTTTTTATACACTCTATATGTTTCTATATCTCCGCCAGTACTAGTTAAAAACTGATAGAAATCAGGTGTGTTAATTATTTCGATAATTCTATCTACTCTTTCGAGTATCATATCAGTAGCTTTTTGTATTGTTATCATTCTTCCCACTCCCATACTCCTATTTCGTGATATTCTGGATATTTATTGAAAGCTTCTAGTCTTGCGTGCTGCAAATCAATAGCTTCTATAGTTGTTCTTACTTCTGGATAATCTTCGTCTTTTGCAACAATTAAAAATGTTTTTATACATTTGTGTTCACTTGAACAACCACGACAACTGAAGCTCGTACATTCACCGCACCACATACCATTGGGATTCCAACCAGTTCCGCAAGAATGATACCCGCCAACTTCATCATAATAGCTATCTTCATCATCTGAAAACATAATTGGTAATTTTTTAGATAGTAAATCTTTTTTGTTCTTTTTAAAATCTTCTTGATTAGTAACAATCCAAGTATCAAATTTCGTTTTATTTTTTAACATTATTTATTCTCCTCCCAGCTGCATTTGATTATATCTTTCTTCCTCTAAATTATGCATCTTCTTTTCGATTCTTGCCCAATCTTCTTTTGAGATACCACCGCAATCAAACTTTTCTTGTAAGTTATAATAGCACTGTTTTAAATATCTCATATTGTGCCAAGAAGAATAAAGTTCTTTAAACGGAATTTCTACTCTTTCTTCTATTAATGGACTTTCGATTTTATCCATAACAGAGTTCATTGTTGTGTATCCTCTTTTGGTCATTTCCGCACGAACTAACTTACTGTATGTGATAAAATGATTATAATTAAAATCCATAATTTTATTTACTAACAAATGATTTGGTTCACCATTCTTTTTAATGGCTCCCGCGATTGCGCTACATTCTCTCCATTGCGCTACTAATTGTTCTCTTGGTAAAACTGAAATTAAATCTTTATGCCAAATACGCACAACAATCAACTCCTTTTATACAAATATTATTCGTCTATAGCAATCATATTAAATATTCCATACACCATTGGAATAACACATAACCACGCATATCCAAAATGTGTCATTACTAAATTCACTATAATTCCCGCGCAAGATACAGCACTTAAAATCGCATTTGTTACCAACATTATTGTTCTCATATTTTATCACTCTCTTTCTTTCCTTTTCTTTATATAAATATAATATTATATTTTATTATAAAAATAAAAAAACCTTTCTTTATTTAGAAAGGTTTTTATCTTTTATAATAATTATGAGTTCTTCTCACCAAACGGCAGATACATTTTCATAGTTTTCATTCCTCTCATTAGCGTATTCTTCTTTTAAACAAAAGTTTTTGCAATATGCTTCATACATTGCATTTACTTTTACATTTTCCTTTGAGCATATACCCTCTTCAATATAGAGAATATCATAACCACCCCAAGGATAATGCATTTTTTCTTCTCTTGCAGGAAGGGCTTGATAGTGTTTACAAAATGCACAAAAAGTTGAGTTCATATTATTCCTCCTCAAAATTGATAAGTTGTTCAATATATTGTCTATCTTCACCTTTAAACTGAGGAATTTCATTATCAATAAACCAAGAGGAACAAATATCAGCCCCATCTTTTATATCTACTTCTGGATTTTGATAATGAACTTTAGTTGCACAACTACCTCTTTTTTGAGTAGTTGGGAAATCATTCCAATTTATATTGTATTTTTCCATAAGCATATTTTGAATATCACTACAAGATTTGTTTTGAAGCTCTTTGTGAGAGAAATAAGCCTGACCCACCATTTGCATACTATTTCGTGCCGCGTCAAGCTGACGCCAAAAGATGAGATTGGTTACTTCTTCTTTTGGAATATTAAAGCATCTGGCATCGAACATTGCGCCCTTATGAACAGCGCTCCAATAAATATTGTATTGTTTTAAAAGTTCTTCGTCTTTTCCTTCATTGAGATATCGAATAGTTGCAAGACCATTA
>JAZOLP010000092.1:0-7715 GCA_045653225.1 Bacilli bacterium | reverse complement strand
AAATAAAAATAATTAATAATAGAAAATATTTTTTCATATTAATTATTCTTTAATTACTTTTACATGAACTAAAATTGCTACAACAATACCACCAGTAATATATAAATCAATTAAACCACCAATTAGTCCAAATAAAATTCCAAGTAATGGTAAATTAGAAAGATTTGCAAGAGCAACAATAGCTCCCCCAATTAAACCAGCTACAGCATAAACAATAATTGTTTTAACTAATGTTGAAACTTCTCCTTTACAATTAAAAGATAAAGGTAATAATTTTTTTAAGAATTCCATTTTTTTCCTCCATAAATATTTTATATAGTACTATTATACCACAAATATAATTAATTGGTAGTATAAAACTTATTATTTATACTACCAATTTAATTATTCTATCAAAATATCAACAACTAAATTATATGTTGGATATTCATTATATGTAATAACCACATTTTCACCGACACATAAAAATCTTGCAGTAAGCGATAGATTGATATCACATGAAAAATAAACATTTGGCATAGTATCAATCATAAACTCAATCGAACTACCAAGGTCTCTTACCTTTGTAACAATGCCCTTAATTTCTTTATTTTCTTTTTTAACAATTGATTCATTAGATAATAAACTATCATATTCTATTTTTGCAGCAGTTATATCAGATCCCATTCCAACAAATGATCCATTATCAACATTAATGAAAACTATCTTTTGTGATTGAACATCATTTTTTAAAACTACAAAATACGTTGGTACTCCATGATAACTTACTAGAATTGGCCATGTAGCTTCTAGAGCTTGTGCTTTAACTCTTTCATCATATATTGATATTTCCCTTGCACGCATTTCTGTTATACCAGGACATGAATATCTGATTGCTTCTTTTGTCTTCAAGTTAATGATTAAGAATCCAATTGAAGTTTGATCATTTTCATTAGGTGATGTAATACAAGAAATATAATATGTAGCATTATCTTTTAATAAATAGTTATATCCATCACTTAATTGGAAAACTTCTTTTTTTGCAAATAATCTATTCCAAAAACCATTTTTTAAACTTAAAGCATTATTTGCTTGATTTTCTAATACTTTTTCATCAACACAACGTTGAACCCAAGACGGTTGTTCACCTAATTTGTATTTACTAATCTCACCATTAATAGGATTAACAAGAAGCACACCAGTAGGAGTTTCTCCATCAAAGATACCAATTTCTTTTTTAATTGTAGGAATTACCCAATAAGGATTTCCTTCATTATCAATTTCAAAATATTTATGATTATATAATAAAGTTGGATAATTGCTTCTTATATGTCTATCTAAATCATAATGGAATATCCCACTAGGCATGTATTTTAAACCATCATTTTCATCAAACTTTACAAGTTTTGCAACTTGAGTTACTACATTAACTTCAATATATCCAATTGTCCCTTGTTCCATTCTTGACATAGCTACAAATACATTTTCGTATTCAAGCGGAGTAACTCTTAGTAGTTCTGTTGATCCATTTCTTTCAACACTAATAATTGTAAAATTGTCAATATCTATAGAATATTGTGCTCCATATTCATCAAGTTTCGCTTGAGCAAGTTTAGCAGCTAATTCTTTATCAATAACTGGAAGTTCAATTTCACCATCTTCATAGTCAAAAGTTTTATTTAAATCATCAGTTGTTCCAGTAGTAATTTCAAGTTGTGAGGCATAGGCTTTCGCATTAAGAATTTTCGCACCAGCAAATTTAAATAATAAAAATATAACTAAGCCTATTGAAAAAACTAATAATATTGCTTTAATAATAGCTTTGTATGAAGCAAATTTTCTTTCTTTTGAAACTGTAGTTTGAATTAGCTTACCACTATAATTATCTAATTTATATCCTTTAAATCTTGTATCTTTAGTGGCATCACATTTCATTTTATTTTTAATGATTAGCCATAGTGAAAATAAAAAACTCAAAATAAATAATAAAGTAAAATAAAATGTACCACTAGTAAAGTTTAAAAAAGGAAGTCCAAAATATATAACAATAAATATTAACAATAAATATATACTGCTATAAATTAAAATACCAGGTTTTAATAATATCTTCCAAGGAATAGAATGTTTTTCAGTTTTTGTCATAATTATATCTCCTTTATTACTTATATTATACAATAGTTAATTCAAAATTGCAATATTATAAAAGAAAAAAGGTGGATAAAATCCACCTTCTAAATTGTAACTATCTACGTTCTTTGATACGAGCAGCTTTAGCAGATAAATTACGGATGTAATTAATCTTAGCACGACGTACGATACCGCGACGTGTTACTTCAATCTTGGCAACAAGAGGGCTATGAACAGGGAAAGTTCTTTCAACACCAACGCCAGAAGAAATCTTACGAACTGTGTAAGTTTCGCTGATTCCACCACCATGACGACCCATTACTAATCCTTCGAAAATTTGGATTCTTTCTTTGCCGCCTTCTTTGATTCTAACGTGTACTCTTACAGTGTCACCAGGACGGAATTCAGGTACATCATTTTTCATGTAACCTTTTGTTACCGCATTAATTAATTGTTGACTCATAATTTTTACACTCCTTATCTTCCAATGTTCATTCACTACATTATAGTCATTTAGTAGCCAGCGGAACACCGTGCTTTACTGTAAGCAATCTTACAGCCTTTATATTATACCATATTTTTACCTTTATTGCAACAAGTAAACATTTTTTTTATATGTTAATATAACTATTTTTTATTAATTTTATGATATAATATATACATATTAAATAAGGAGACGATTATGCCTTTAAACATTGGAGAAATTAATAAATTAAGAGTTAAAAGAGAAACAGACATTAGTTATATTTTAATAAATGATAACGATCCGTATGAAGTTTTCATGCACTTTAATCAGGCTACAAGAAGACTTTCTGAAAACGAAGAAGTCAATGTTTTTCTATATTATGATAACAAACATCGTCTTTGTGCAACAATGGAAGATCCTTCAATTTCAACTACAAAGTATGGTTTTGTATCCTGCGTTGGAGTTAGAGAAAAAGTAGGCTGCTTTATGAATATTGGTATAGCAAAAGATATTCTTTTATCAAAAGACTTTTTACCAAACAATCCTAAAGCTTGGCCTAAAAATAATGATATGTTACCATGCATTCTGAAAGTTAAAAAAGACTCTTTAGTTTGTAAAATCATTTCAAGAGAGGATGTTGAAAAACACAATACATCAATCAAAGTTGGAGATACAATTTCAGCATATGTTGTTTCATTCACATCTACAGGCCTTCTTGCATGTGATGAAGAATTCAACTTCATTTATGTTCATAAAAGCATGATTAGAAAAAAATATAGAATTGGTGAAGAAATCATTCTTACAATTATTAACATAAATTCAAAAGGTGAATTTAATGGTTCAACAATTACACAAAAAGAGACTATGCGTTTATCAGATAGTCAAATGCTATTAAATTACTTAAAAGAAATGGGAGGAGTTATTCCTCTTGGTAATCTATCTACACCAGAAGATATATCTAAAGTATTTACTTTAAGTAAAAGTGCCTTTAAAAGAGCTGTAGGAGCATTATATAAAGATAGATTGATTGAAATTGAAGATTATAGAATTTTATTAAAAGAAGAAAAGCACTAAATTATTTTAGTGCTTTTTTTATTTTTTCTAAATTTGGATGCTTATAAAAATCTTTCATAGAGCATCCAGCTCTACCACCACCTGCACATGCACACGCGCAAGCACAAGCACAAGATCCACCACCATGATGTCCAGAAAAACTACTTTCATTAACAATTACTGGTTTTTCTACTTTTTTTCCTGTTGAATAATATCCACTATGATAATATCTTCTTCTATGATAAATATATCCTCTACCTACAAATCCACGTTCATACATATAAGGATCAAGTTGTGAATAAACAGAAAATGCTAAAATAACAATTACAATTACAATAACTACAATAACTATTACTATTGCTACAATATCAGCAGTTGTCATATAAGCATCACTATACTGCAAATCTTTGCTTAATGATTCAAAATAACTTTGATTATATTTAATATTAATATCTATTGTCTCTTTTGGTTGTAATGATGATTCCCATAAATAATAACTTGATGATTCACTCATCTTATTTGAATCAATTACTCCATCTTTATACCATTTAACTACACATTTTTTAACAGGGATTTCAGTAAACCAACCTGGTTTATAATTATAGTAACATTCATTATTATTCAGTATATACATTCTAGTTTGAACAAAAGAAAATTTTATTTCTAACGTCTCCCCAGCATAATATTTTCTATCTAAATCAATTCTTATAAAAGAACCATTATCACTATAATAATAAATATTTTTAATAGAAGAACAGTTGGCCTTAATATTGTTAATGTATTTATTAGGTATACCAACTTTTATCCATTCTAATGGGCCTTCTTTTTTTGAATCTAAAACGGTCCATTCAATTTCTATTTCCATATTTAATGTTCCATCACTATTTGGTTTAATTACTATTTCATAGTAGTTTATTTCATCCAAATATTTTTGAGTAATTTTCGCATTAACATTTATTAAACTAGAAAAACAAAGAAGAACTAAAATACTAATATAAATAATTAATTTTTTCAAATTTTACATCCTCCTTCTCTGTTTTGTTCATTAAGAAGACATACGTTTGTTTGTTTTAAATGAGCTTTTCTAATTTTTCTAACAATCTTTTTATTCCAAATCTTTTTAAAATCATCATGTAAAAGATTTCCTAACGAATCTTTGTTTAACCAACTTTGACAAGGAACAACTGTTCCATCAGGAGCTATTGCCATATTGGATAAACATGCTCCACAAGAAGGTAAATTCAATTTTAATGTTTTTAACACTTCTTCATCAACCCACCCAGGAGAGGTGAACATAATACCTAGAGATCTATTATTCATATAAGGAACAACTTGATTTAAAATATTTGTAAGTTCATTTTTTGATAATTGTGTATCAACAGCATCAACATTTGTTGCGTTACCTGTAATAATAATGCCAGAACAAGTAAAATAATTAACTCCAAGTTCATTATGAGCAAACTTGACTAAGTCAAAATAATCTTTATTCAATGAACATAAAGGTGTGTTAATACTAACATTTAAACCAGCATCAACTGCATTTTTAATACCTTCAATTGTGCTTTTAAATGTATTTGCTCCAACAAGTAAATTATGAATATGCTCTTTAGAAGAATAAAGTGTAACTTGAATACTATCTAAAGAAGCATCATAAAGCTCTTTACATAATTCTTTTGTTAATAATATACCATTTGTATTTACTCTTGTGACAAACCATGAAGCGTAATCAACAAGTTCTACTAAATCTTTTCTTAAAGTTGGTTCCCCACCTGTAAATGTAATTTGTGGGATGTAGGCTTTTTTACATTCATCAATAATATGTTTCCATTCATCCGTTGTTAATTCTTCTTTAACAGCAAATTCTTGTTTTCCTGCATAACAGTGTAAGCATTTTTGATTACAATGCCAAACTCCGTTATAACACATTGAACTAACCATTAAATCCATACGATGTGGCGCCAGCATATATCTTTCATAATCTTTTAAGCTCATAAATCCTGTTGTTAAATCTGGAGTTTCACCAACAGCAATCTTTTCAAAAGTTTTAATCATATCCCTTAAATCTTTTTTGAAGATTTCTTTATCTGTTTTAACAAACAATTTACCCATTTGATTTACTGATTTTTTAACAATATCTTCTATTTCTACATCGCTTAATGCTTTTCCATATGTTTTATTAATATTATCTATAAATATTTTTAAAAGAATAGCCCATCCACAAGTTATCGGTAAGATATCTTGTCCATTAATAATAATAACCCATGGAATTCCTAATTTAATTTTCTTAGGTGGTATTAGATGTAATCTAACAACACCAGGACCTTTAGGATTAAATGTTGTATGTATTACTCCATTAATATTCTTTATATAATTTTTTAATTTAGAATTCATATTTATTATCCTTCTTTTAATAAATTTTTTCTAAAATTATTTTAATTTTGTTATCAAGTGTCTTTTTACAAGTTAAATAATAACTTGTAGGACTTTGGAACAGTGTGCTTTTTAATTCATATTTTTTATTAAATGAAAATAAATCAGAATTTGTACTAAAAAGTCCTTGTGTAATAGTACTTTTCCCACTCGCTTGAACTAAACTTAATAATTTATTTGCTGTGTATGAATTATTATTCTTATAAATTCTTATAACATTATAAGCATCTTCATAATCAAGCTCAGCCTGTACACAATATATTCTAATTCCTTCCATAGAGAATAAACCATTGTTACCTTTTGCTAATGCGTTTAATCGTGTTGGAGTATAATAATCAATTAAAATATATTTTGAATAAATTGAAGTGTATTTATTTGTTAGTAAAATACATTGACCAGTATCAACAAATTTATCCAGTTCAATTGTAGTGCTATTTGTAACAACAATAGGGGTAACCCAACCTAGTAATATCTTTGAAAATGGATTATGGTCACCAACGTTATGATCCATCATATCTCCACCGCCTATACCACCTGAAGGTCCTAATGTTTTATCATAATCATAGTAATCATCTAAACCTAATAAATGACCAGTTTCATGAATTAAAGTTTCAGTATTTAAAGTTAATTTAAGTCCTGAAGTTGGTTTTTCAAAGAAAAAATCATAACCAATAAAAGTATAAAAATCAGCTTCAACATTATCATAATATTCATAATCATTTGTATAATACTCATAAGTATAAGCCCACCAAAGTGAATTTGTTCTAGTATAATCAACTGGGGCTGTATATATAAAATAAATTGAATCAATATATCCATCATTATTAGAATCATAATCATCATAATTGATAATAGAATCATAATAAGTTAATGCTTCTTTTATAATTAAGTAATCCGCATTTTCACCAAGTTCATATTTTTTTGAATAATAAGTACTTTTTTGTTTAGTATTAAAAACATCTAAAACTGTTCCTTCTATATTAAGTTTACCATATGATGATTGATAATAATAACTTGATAAACTTTGCCATCCAGTATCTTTTGATGTACCAAAAAAAGCTTTTTCTAAATTTTCTTTCATATTTTTATCAGCTTTATAATCAGAAAATTCAATCGGAATAACTAAAACTTTTGATGTACCAATAGATGGAATACCATAATTTAAATTTGTTCTATCACCAAGTTGATTTATATTTTCAATATCAGTAGGAATTAAATAAGCACTATTTGTTAATTCAATATTAATATTTACAGTTAAATCAAAAATTTCAACATTAACACAATAAACCCCAACAGCATTTTTATTAAAGTCTACACTAGTGTAATTTAATTCTAATACTTCAAAGACATCTTGTCCATCTTCATAATATACATATATATAAGTGTTTGATAAAACTGTTTCAAGTTCATAACCAACAAATGATTTAATTAATTTAGCTGATGGCTTAACATCAACAATTACTTTATCAGTTTTTACAGGTGGTATATCAAATTCTGTTATATTATAATCATATAAGTTTACATTAATAGCTACATCTTTTCCATTTAATGTAATTACTGAATTTATTGTTGAAATAATATTATCTTCTACATTTAAAATTAAAGATTTAAATATACCTGTAAAAGGTATGTCAAAAAGTTCATTACAAATATCATTAAC
>JAZOLP010000091.1:0-10828 GCA_045653225.1 Bacilli bacterium | reverse complement strand
ACTACAAGTAGTTCATTAAATAAAGAAATTAAAGAGATTTTAAATAAAGAAAATATTAAATTTAAAATAGATTTAGATGTTTCTATATTTAATAATAAACCACTTACAATTAAAGTTAAATTAGATAATTATTCATTTAATGTATTTGGAGATGTTTTAGACTATAGTGATAAACCATTACCAATAGAACGTGTAAAAGAACAACTTTCAAAGTTAACTCAAACCGTATATGAAATAGGTAACATTAAAGTCAAAACTGATGATTCATCATTTGTTAAAGTATCTTGCTTAAATGAATTAAGAAGAGTGTTCGTAGATGAATTAAATAAATACTTATTAAGTAAAAAAGATAAAGTAAATCCAAAATATTTATATGAAAATACAAATACTCTAACAAAGGAAAACACCTTAAAAATTGAATGTATTACAACAACGATTAATCAAGAAAATGTTTGTAGAAACTTCAATATTGCCCCTATTTACGCCTTAAATAACGGTTTAGGAGGAAGAATCACTACAAATAATCAAATCTTTACATCAAACTTAGGAAACATTTCTACATCAAGTGTAATTTCACCTTATTTTAATATTGTTAATAAAGAGGCACTAAATGTCATAAAAGATTTAGGATTAAAAGATTGTTATTTATCACCAGAGATTGATCTTGAAACAATCAAAGATTTAGATTTAAATAATATAGATTTAAATGTAGGTGTAATTGTGTATGGAAGAATAGATTTAATGGTCTCAAAACACTGTATTATCGGAAAAGAGAAAAAAGCGTTAAATAAAAACTGTAACGCATGTAAAAAACATTCATACAAAATACAAGATGAATACGGTAATTTTTATCCATTAGTATTAGAAAAAGAAAATGATTGTACAATGAGGATTGTAGATAATCATAGACTTAATCTTATTAATTATGTTGATGAATTAAAACGTTTGGGTGTTAATAAATTACTACTTATTTTTACAGATGAAACAGATAGTGAAACTTTAGAAATTTTAAATCAATTCACTAAAAATATTCATACTAAATCTAATTATTATACTGGATTTATTAAGGAAAAGATAATTTAATAAAATTATCTTTTCCTTTTTCTTCATATTTAAATATATTATTTAATACTTTTTTCTTTAAAATGTGGTATAATGATGGTAAGTATATATAAAATATTATAATTAGGAGTCTAAATATGAAAATAGTTGTAATAGGTGATGGAAAAGTTGGACGCGCAATAGTACAACATACTTGTAAAGAAGGTCATGAAGTAGTTGTTATTGATAAAAATCCTAAAGTAATAGAAGAACTTGTTAATTTATATGACGCTGGCGGAATTTGTGGTAACGGCGCATGTATCGACATCTTAGAAAGTGCGACAGTTTCAAAAGCAGATTTAGTTGTTGCTGCAACATCACAAGATGAAGTAAATATGCTTGCATGTTTGATTGCAAAAAACTTAGGAGCTAAAGCAACAATTGCACGTGTTAGAAGTTATGAATACAATAATAATATTGAGATGATGAAAAAATCATTAGGCATTCAAATGACAATTAATCCAGAACTTGAATGTGCTAATGAAATTATGAACATTATTAATTTCCCAGAAGCAAATCGTGTAGATACATTTGCTGGAGGTAATGTTGATTTAGTTGAATTATTCATTCCTGAAAATAGTCCATTAATAGGTCTTACACTTGCGAATATTTCAACAAAATATCAAGTTAAAATCCTTGTATGTGCTGTTCAACGAGGAGATGAAGTTTTTATCCCAACTGGTAATTTTACATTTCAAGCAAAAGATAAAATTCACATTACAGCAAATCGTTTAGTTGTTAAAGATTTTCTTAAGAAATTAGGATTAATCGAAACAAAAATGAAAGATATATTAATTATTGGTGGCGGTAAAATAAGTGTTTATTTAGCTGATCAACTAGTAAAAAGCAAATATAATGTTAAAATTATTGAAAAAGATTATAATCGCTGTTTAGAATTAAGTGAATTATTATCTGGTGTTGCTGTTGTTCATGGTGATGGTTCTGATCAAGTATTATTAGAAGAAGAAGGAATCGATAGTTGTGATGCAATAGTATGTCTTACTAATTTAGATGAAGAAAACATTATTATTTCATTATATGCTCAAAAGAAACAGGTTTCTAAGATAATTACAAAAGTAAATTAAGAATCATTTGCTGGACTTGTTGAAACAATTGGTGTTGCAAGTGTTGTATCACCAAAAGAAATTACTGCATCTAGGGTTATTAGTTATGTACGTTCTACTAGTAATGTTCATGGAAGTAATATTGTAAAATTATATAAACTTGTAAATAATAGAGTAGAAGCTATTGAGTTTATTGCAAAAGCTTCTAGTAAATCATTAAATATTCCTTTAAAAGATTTAAAATTAAAAAAGAATGTTTTAATTGCTTCAATAATTAGAAATAATCAAGTAATAATTCCAAGTGGGATGGATAAAATCCTTCCAAATGATAGTTTAATTGTTGTTACTACTGGACAAATTTTAGATGATTTAGATGACATTTTGGAGTAGGCTATGAACTATCAAATTATTAGAAACATTATAGGAAAAATAATGATTCTTCTTGCAATGTTTATGTTCATACCACTCATTGTATGTATTGTTTACAAAGAAGAATTCATTAATTATGTAGCATTTTTAGTTCCAATTGGACTTTTGTTAGTAATTGGAATATTATTTAATTTAAAACAAGCAAAAAACAAAAAGATGCTTGCTCGTGAAGGGTTTATCATAGTTGGCGTATCTTGGCTTATTATGTCACTTTTTGGCTGTATACCTTACATTATTTCAGGTGTTTTACCAAATCCATTTGATGCATTTTTTGAAATAACATCTGGCTTTACAACAACAGGTGCAACTGTAATGGGAGCAAATAATATTGTTACTCCAGAACAAGCATTAGAAATGAGTCATAGTATAATGCTTTGGCGTAGTTTTGCACACTGGATTGGTGGAATGGGAGTTCTAGTATTCATTCTAATGATTATTCCAGAAAGTGATGAAGGAAGTGCTGTTCATATTCTAAGAGCAGAAAGCCCTGGTCCACAAGTAGGTAGATTAGTAACTAGAATGAAAGCTAGTTCTAGAATTTTATATTTAATTTATATTGCTTTAACAGTAATTTTAATTGTATTATTATGGTTAGGACCAGATATGGACCTTTATCAAAGTCTAATTTATAGTCTTGGTACTGCAGGTACAGGTGGCTTTGGTATTGATAGTACATGTCTTGAACTATATTCAGCATATTCTCAATATGTTATTGCTATTTTTATGATTATTTTTGGTATTAACTTTACACTTTATTACTTAATTTTAATTGGTAATTTTAAAGATGTATTTAAAAATGAAGAATTAAAATGGTATATATGTATATTAGTTACAAGTATTGTTTTAGTGTTTATTAGTTTATATTCGAGATATCAAAATTTTGAAGAAACATTTAGAATATCACTATTCCAAGTAGCAAGTTTTATATCCACAACTGGTTATACAACAACAAACTTTTTAACATGGCCTGCTCTTGGTTTATTAGTATTATTTATTTTAATGTTTATGGGTTCATGTGCTGGATCTACCGCAGGTGGCATGAAGTGTTCAAGAATTGTTATTTTAGCAAAATCAACTTTCAAAAAGATTAAATTAATGATTAATCCAAGAAAAGTAGAAACAATCAAAATGGATGGTAATCCTATCACAGAAGATACTATATCATCTGTAACTAGCTTTATGTCTGTTTATTTAATTATATTAATTCTTGGTGCATTAGTAATATCGTTTGATCCAGTTGAGGGTAATAGTTTAATTGATTGTATTACAGCATCTTTAAGCTGTATTAGTAATATTGGTCCAGGTCTTGGTAAAGTTACAAGTTCAACAATGGGAAATTTTAATAATTTTACGAAATTTTATCTATCGCTTCAAATGATTGCAGGGCGTTTAGAGTTATTCCCTTTATTAATGTTATTTAGTCCAAAAACTTGGAGTGCAAAAAGAATGTAAAAAGAGTAGCAATACTCTTTTTTCTTTTTTTTCTTGCAATAACATATGATTAATTATATAATAATAGAAAAATTAAAAGAAGGAGAGAAAGTTATGAATAAATATAATCGTATATTTAATTTCGCAGCAGGACCTGCAATGTTACCTGAAGAAGTTTTAGAAATTGCTAAGAATGAAATAATGAATTATAAAAATTCTGGCATGTCAGTTATGGAAATTAGTCATAGATCCTCCTTATTTAATGATATTATTAAAGAAGCAGAAAATAATTTAAGGATATTACTAAATATACCAAGTAATTATAAAGTGTTATTTTTACAAGGTGGAGCTTCTACTCAATTTTCCGCTGTTCCACTTCATTTATTAAAAACAAAAGCAGCTTATATTAATACTGGTCATTGGAGTAATCGTGCTTTAAATGATGCAAGAGTATTTGGAGAAGCACAAGTTGTTGCAACATCAGAAGAAGATAATTTTAAATATATTCCTGATTGCAGCAATTTAGATTTAGAAGGATTTGATTATTTATATTATTGTGATAATAATACAATCTATGGAACTAAATTTAAAGAAGTACCTAATTCAAAAAACATTCCTCTTGTTTGTGATATGTCTTCATGTATTTTATCAGAAGTTATTGATGTAAATAAATATGGTATTATTTTTGCTGGAGCACAAAAAAATATTGGACCATCAGGTGTTACAATTGTTATAATTAGAGAAGATTTAATAGATAGTTGTTATGAAAAAACACCAAATATTTTAAAATATCAAATTCATAGCGAGAAAAACAGCTTATTTAATACACCACCTACTTATACTATTTATATGTGTGGTCTTGTATTTAAACATTTAATCGCAAATGGTGGTATTAAAGCACAAGAACAAAGAAACATTGAAAAAGCAAATTATTTATATAATTATTTAGATAACTCTAAATTTTATAAAACATTTGTTGATAAAAAATATCGTTCCTTAATGAATGTTGTATTTACAACAGGAAATAGCGAATTAGATTTAAAATTTGTTGAAGAAGCTAAAATAAATGGATTAGAAAATTTAAAAGGGCATAAAGTTATTGGTGGGCTTCGTGCAAGTATTTATAATGCAATGCCATTAGAAGGTGTTATTGCTTTAACCAAATTTATGAAAGAATTTGAGGATAAGTATAATGTATAAAATTAATTGTTATAATGTAATAAAAGAAGAAGCTAAAAAACTATTTACAAGTGAATATATTGAAACAAATCTAGTTGAAGCAGATGGTGTCTTAATACGTTCAACAAATATTCATAATGTAACTATGCCTAAAAGCGTATGTGCTATTGCGCGAGCAGGGATTGGTGTTAATACAATTCCATATGAAAAATATGCAAAAGAAGGTATCGTAGTATTTAATACACCCGGTGCAAATGCAAATGGTGTAAAAGAAATGACAATTTTAGGCTTAATTTTATCACAACGTGATATTATTGGAAGTATTAACTGGGTTAAATCAATAAAAGATGATCCAAATATAGTAGAAAAAGTAGAACTTGAGAAAAGTAAATTTGCGGGGTTTGAATTAAAAGGTAAAAACTTAGGTATTATTGGTCTTGGTGCAATAGGAGGTCTTGTCGCAAATACAGCAGTTGAACTTGGAATGAATGTTTATGGATATGATCCATATATTTCAATTACACATGCATGGGGCTTATCAAAAAATATTACTCGTGTAACAACACTTGAATCTTTATATGAATTATCAGATGTTATTACTATTCATGTTCCTTTAAAAGAAGATACTGTTAATATGATAGATGAAGCTGCTATTAACAAGATGAAAGATGGTGTAGTTGTAATTAATTTCGCAAGAGACGCAATCGTATCTGATACCGCAATAAAAGAAGCTTTAAGTACACATAAAGTTTCAAAATATATTACAGATTTCCCAAATCCTCTAACAGTTAAGATGGATAATACTATTGTTATTCCACACCTTGGTGGTTCAACAAAAGAATCTGAAAACAATTGTGCAATTCAAGCAGTAAGAGAACTTATGGATTATTTAGAAAATGGAAATATTAATAATTCGGTAAATTATCCTACCTTAGATGCGGGGGTTTGTAGAAGTGCAAGAAGAATTACAATAAATCACTACAATCAAAGTGGTATGATTAGTAAATTTGCAAACATTTTAAGTTCATCAAATATAAATATTGCAAGAATGTATAATAACAGCTTAGATACACTTGCATACACAATTTTAGACTTAGATAGTGACAATGAAGAAGATACATTAAAGAATTTAACAGAAATTGATGGAGTACTAAGAGTAAGAGTACTAAAGGGTAGATAATATGAAAGTAGGAATGCCAATCTTATTTGAATATAATTCTTTAATTGAAAATGCAGACTTCGCAAAACAGTTAGGTTTTGATTTTATTGAACTAAATTTAAATTTTGATTATTGTAGAGAAAATCTTTTAAACAAAGAAGTAATCAAATATTTAAAAATGAGTAATTTAACTTTTACAATGCATTTTTTCGATGAATTTGATGCAGCAAGTTATGATGAAGTAGTTGATGCCTACATTGTTATTTTAGAAAAATATTTAGAATTATCAAAAGAATTAAATATCAAACTAGTTAATATTCATTTAAATGAAGGTCCAATTGTTACAATAAGTGGAGTGAAAAATTATTTATATGAAAAAGAATATGCATCTTATATTAATAGATTAATAACAAATTTAAATAAAATAAAAACATTATTAAATAAATATAATACTAAGTTAGTATTAGAAAATGTAACAATTCCTAAGTTTATAAGTGATACTTATATTGAATTATCTAAACATGATTTTTATTTTAATTATGATATTGGTCATGACTACACAGATAATAATAAACTAAAAGAATTATTTGAATTATTTAATTTAACATTTAAAGAATTTCATTTTCACGATAGTTCAAATAATAAATGTCATTTATCTTTAGGTGAAGGCGATATGGATTTAGGCTATTACAAATCTTTAATAAGTGATCAATATGTTGTTTTAGAAGTAAAAAGTAGTGAAGATTTAATTAAATCAATTAAAAAGTTTAAATAAATAAAAAAATGTGATTTCTTACGAAATCACATTTATTTTACTTTTTAATCATCTACATCTCCTAGATTTTCTAAGAAACTTTTCTTTTCTTGTTTTTTAACTAAATCTCTACGTTCAACAACAAAGATAAATACTATTAAAGCAAGAATCATTGCGATAAACGAATATAAATAAAGTAGTTTTAATCCTGCTTGATTAAATGACATAATTAAACCAACTAAAATAGGAGTAGCAGTTTGAGCAATCATTGAAGCAGTGTAATAAAAACCTGTAAACTTACCTACATTTTTCTTATTAGCCATTTCAACAATCATTGGGTATGAGTTAATATTAACAAGTGCCCATCCAATACCAATTAAAACAGTAAATAAGTAAATTACCCATACATAATCAACTATTACTTCTTTTAATGCGAATGTCACAAGTGTCATTAATCCAATACCTAATATTAATAGAAGAAGACCAATAACAATAGTCCATTTACGTCCGATTTTATTAGCTACACTTGAGAATAAAACAAATGAAATGATTGAAGATACTGTTAAGATAATAGTAAATGTTCCATGAATACCTTCACTACCTAAAATATCACGACAGAATAAGCTATTGAATGTTTCAATTGCGTTAAAAGCCATAAACCAGAAGAATACAGCTACTAAAATAATGATAAGATTAGTTAAATCTTTTTTACTAAGTGGTTTATCTTCTTTAATTTCTTCAATTGATTGAGATAATTTTTCACCAAGTTCAATATCCTCTTTAGTTTCTTCTAAAAGTTTAGGTTCGTTTATTTTAAATTTTAGAATAACCATTGCTGCTAGCATACATACAGATGAAATAACAAAAGGCCATAAGTATACTAAATCTGATGGATTAGATTCATTTTTCTTAAATACCATTGCTAAAGCACCAGCAATAATAGCGCCGATATAGCCGACTAAGTTAATAATACCATTAGCACTACTACGAAGTGGTTTTGGTGTAACATCCGGCATTAACGCAACAGCTGGGTTTCTATAACCTTGCATTATTATAAGTACTAATCCCATAATAATGATAACACCAATTAATGAATCTTTAATAAAGAATACAGCAATTAAAGGGAAAATTAGCGCTGATGCAAGCATACCAATTAAGATATAAGGCATTCTTTTTCCCCATTTAGTATTTGTTTTATCAGATAAAGAACCAAAGATTGGCATAATTATTAAAGCAACAAGATTATCCATTGCCATAATAATACCAATAACATAAGTTAATCTATCTGCATCTCCTTGAAATTCAGATTCTAATAAGTCTCTTAATATTAATGGACAGTAAGTATTATATACTTGCCATAACATTAATATTGCAAAAAATGCAAGTCCAATAAAAAACGTGTTTTTATAGTTTAATTTTAATTTCTTTTCCATAATTGTTTTCCTTAAATATTTTTTGTAATAAAATTACTCTTATATTTTATCATAATTTAAATTAAATTGCCTTTTATTAAATAAGAAAATACAAAATATGATATAATATTGTAAAGAAAGAGGTGCTTATTATGGCAAAGAACAATATTGTATTATATCAACCAGAAATCCCACAAAATACAGGTAATGTAATGAGAACATGTGCTGGAACTGATACAACTCTTCACTTAATTAAACCTTTAGGTTTTTCTTTAGATGAAAAAAATATTAGAAGAAGTGCGGCTAATTATGTTCCTAATGTTAATTATATAATTTATGAAAATTGGGAAGAGTTTCTAGAAAAAAATCCTGGAGGAAAAAAATATTATTTATCTAGATATGGTAAAAAAACTCCACATCAACTAGAACTTTCTGACCCTAATGAAACTTATTATTTTGTAATTGGTAAAGAGTCTAGTGGAATTCCTAAAAGTATTTTAAGGGATAATCTAGAAAACTGTATACGCCTTCCGATGAATGATAAGATTAGAGCACTTAATATGAGCAATGTTTGTGCCATTTGTGTTTATGAAGCACTTCGTCAACAAGATTATAACGATTTATTAACAGAAGAACCTGATTGTTTTAAAGGTAGCGATTGGCTTTTAAGTGATGATGAATAGTACTACAATTGTGTAGTACTTTTTTCTTTTTTTGATTGAAAAAAAATAGAATTTATAGTATAATATAAATTGAGATATTATGCGAAAATAATAATTTTATAGAAATGGAGAATACTATGAAAAGACATAACGGAAGAATTATCGCTGTACAAACACTATATAATATGGATTTAAGTAAATTAACTGATATTGAAACACTAAATGCTTTAAATGATTTAATCATGTTAGAAGCTGAAGAAGAATATCCAGTGGAAATTGATACATTATATGCTCATAAATTAGTAGATGGTGTTGTTAATAACTTAAATGCCATTGATAATATTATAATTAAATCATTAGTTAAGTACACAATTGATCGTTTATCCTATGTTGATAGAGCATTAATTAGAGTTGCAACTTATGAAATGAAATTTTTAGAGGTTGATCCTAAGATTGCAATTAATGAAGCTGTTGAAATTACTAAAGAATATTCTGCAGTTGAAAATGATAAACAAGTTAAATTTAACAATAAATTATTAGATAATATTGCAAAGGTAATTTATGAACAATAATATAGAATATTCTAGTGTATCTGAAGTCAATCGTTATATTAATTATAAGTTTGAATCAGATACATTATTACAAAAAGTCTATATAGAAGGAGAAATATCGAATTTCAAAAGATCTGGAAATCATTATTATTTTTCTTTAAAAGATGAATTTTCAGAAATTTCTGCGATGTTTTTTTATCCCGCTAATTTAAATCTTACATTTAAACCAACTGATGGTATGAAAGTTCAAGCAATTGGTAAAATACAAATTTATCAAAAAAGAGGAACATATTCAATTATCATCAGTAATATGAATCAAGTTGGCATTGGCCTTTTATATGAAAAGTATTTAGAATTAAAAAATAAATTAGATTCTGAAGGATTATTTTTAGAAAGTCATAAAATGAAAATTCCTGAATACCCTTTAGTAGTAGGTGTTATTACAGCTCTTACTGGCGAGGCTATTAATGATATTATTTCAACTTTTAATAGAAGACTACCACTTGCTACAATAAAACTTTTTCCAGCAATTGTCCAAGGAGAAGAAGCACCTAAATCTTTAATTAAAGCTTTGGAACTTGCATATTTAGATAAGACTATTGATTGCTTAATTATTGGTCGTGGTGGAGGAAGTTTTGAAGATTTAAATTGTTTTAATGATGAACTTTTAGCAAGGAAACTCTATGACGCTCCTTTTCCTACTATTAGTGCTGTTGGCCATGAAGGAGATTATACTATCTGTGACTTTGTTTGTTCATTTAGAGCACCTACTCCAACTGGTGCTGCAATGAAACTTACAAAAGAAAAGAAAGATGTTAATGAGCTTATTGTAAATTATTCAAAAAGATTAATTTCTTGTATAAAAAATAAATTAATTAGTTCTTTTAATAATTGGAATAATTTAAACAATTCATATGGAATTATGAAATTTGATGAAATAATTAATAATAAAGAAAAGGAACTAATCGATTTTACAAATCGATTAAATTTATTATCTCCTGATGCTGTTGCAGAAAAGTTAGATGATAAAATTATCGATCTTAAAAATAGATTAGAAATAGGTATTTCTAATTATTTAGATAATAA
>JAZOLP010000090.1:0-2512 GCA_045653225.1 Bacilli bacterium | reverse complement strand
AAGACATCCAGTGAATTTCAAATGAACCACTTACATTATCAGTTCCTGGTTCTGCCATAATTAATACTTCTCTAATAGCATTTCTTTGATCTACTGTTAAACTAGATAAATCTAAAGAATATGAGCCATCGTATTCACCAGTTCCTGTAACTCTAACTTCGATGTTAGCAACTTTAATAATAATTTCTTTTCCTTCTGGAACTAAAACTCCAAAGTTTAATGTTTTGAAATTACCTAATTTACCAACTACATTTGTTTTTAATGCTGGATATGTTTGATCTGTAGCTTTTGTGTAATTAACTACTACTGGACCTGTTCCTTCAGTTGTGTAAACACCTGGGTCACCACTATACCAGTGAGCATTACATCCAAAGCTTCCACTTGTACCATCATATACGTTAGTTGTTGATGTGTCTTGAGCTTCAAAATCATTGAATGACATCCAGTGAATTTCAAATGATCCACTTACATTTTCTTCACCTGGAGCTGCGAAAATAATAATTTCTGTAATTGCGTTTCTTTGTGCAACTGTTAAACCAGATAAATCTAATGAGTATGAATCATCATATGCACCTGTACCAGTTACTTCTACTTCACAGCCATTAGCTGCTTTAATTAAGATTTTTTTACCTTCTTCAACTTTAACACCAAATTTTAAAGTGCTGAAGTTTCCTAATAAACCATTAACTTTTGTTTTTAATGCTGCATAATGATGACCAGCACCTTTTGTATAGTTTACAACCCATGGTGAAGCATCGCTTGCAACACTATAAACTGAATCGCCACCATCAAACCAATAATCGTTACATCCGAAACTATTGTCTGTACCGTTATAGTAGTGAGTTGGGATTTCTTGTCTAGCTTGGAAGCCATCAAACATCATCCAGTGAATTTCAAATGAACCACTTACATTTTTAGCACCTGGTTCTGCAAATACGATAACTTCAGTAATTGCATCTCTTTGTGCTTCTGATAAACTAGTTAAATCTAATTCATAAGTATCATCATATGCACCTGTACCTGTTACAGTTACTTCACAGCCATTTGCTGCTTTAATCATAATAGTTTTACCTTCATCAACTTTAACGCCAAATCTAATCTTTGTAAAGTTTCCGAATTTACCAGCAACTAAAGTTTTTAATGCTGGATATTCATTGTTGCCTTTATTGTATTCAACAACCCATGGAGAAGCTTCACTAGTTACATTATAAACGCCATCTCCACCATCATGCCAATGTTGGTTAATACCAAATGATGAATCTGTACCATTATATTGATTTACAGGACGAGCAACATTAGTTCCATCAAATGTATTTGAGAAGTATGCATCTAAAATATAGTATGTTCCACTACCAGAAGTTTCACCTGGAGCAGCAAACATTAATACTTGTGCCATACCTTGTCTTTGTGCGTCAGTATATTCACTTAAATCTAATGTATAGATTTGTTCGTTTCCATCAAAAATGATTTTAACTTCTTTATTAATACCAGCAGCTTCAGCTTTGAACATTACACTTTGGCCAGAAGTTCCTTTAACTTTGAAATTAATGTAATTGAATTTACCGAAAGCACCTGAAATTGGAGTTTTAGCAAACGCCCAAGCTCTATCTAACTCAGGGTTTTTAGACCAGTCTACTTTAATAGATCCATTTTCTTCAGTGAATGTATGAACATCACCATCGTTACATGACCAGTAATTATTGAAGTGGAATGTAGAAGCAGCACCGTCATAAACGTTTGATCCTTCTTTAATGTTTGTATAATTGTTAGTAATGATTTGGTAAGATGTATCATCACCAGCAACATCTGGAGTTAATGTTAATTCACTTAAAGTAAAGTGACCTTCACCAGTTCCGCCAGGTTGAGCAAAGAATAATAATTTCTTAGCACCAGCTAAAATATCAGAGTTATCTAATAAACTCCATTCGTATTTACTTTCTGTATCGAAGATAACAAATTGACCAATTTCACATGCACCGTTATCTCCTTCAAATTTAATTAATAATTTACCAACTCCTGATACTTTAAATCTTAAAGTTGACATTCTATCTTTGTTAGCAATTCCACTAACATCAATTGATGCTGCAGCCCATTCTTTACCAGCTGGTTTATTGAAAGCTACAGTTGTTTTTCCATCTGCTTCTGAAACTGTGTAACAGCCATCACCATTATCAGCAATTGATGATAATAAATTTTGAGCTTCTACATTTACAACAGTAGATGAAGATGTTCCTGCTGGTGAAGAACTGCTTGTAGCAGGTTTACAACCAACAGCTCCACACATTGCTGTTAACAATAATGCAGATAATAGACCTTTTGTTGTTTTTTTCATTTAATATTTCCTCCTATATAGCGAATTGAAACGTTTCAATTCACACTTGCGTATAATATATCATATTATAGTTGCATTTGCAACCGCTTTCAGTCATTTTCATTATTTTCATACTTAATATATCTATCTAAATTGTCCTCTTTAAAATAAGAAAGACCCAAATAATTAATAATATTATCA
>JAZOLP010000089.1:0-2833 GCA_045653225.1 Bacilli bacterium | reverse complement strand
CTTACTCCAAAAGGTAAACTTACAATTAAACTATAAAAAAATAATAACCTTACTTTGTATATATATTACAAGGTAAGGTTATTTATTTTGTAAAACCATTTTCTATTGCTTTAATTAAAAGATTTCCAGTTGCAGGATTAGTTGCAAGAGGAACATGATATACATCACAAAGACGAAGAAGTGCAGAAATATCAGGTTCATGTGCTTGTGCAGTAAGTGGATCTCTAAAGAAAAATACTGCATCTACTTTACCATTAGCAATTCTAGAACCAATTTCTTGATCTCCACCAAGTGGACCAGATTTAAAACATCTAACAGTAAGACCAGTGTTTTCCATAATCTTTTTACCAGTTGTACCTGTTGCAAGAAGAGTATGTTCTCTTAAGATGTATTCATACTTTTTAGCAAAATAAATCATGGCATCTTTCATTTTATCATGCGCAATTAATGCTAAAACCATATATATAATTGTCTCCTTTCTTTCTTTAGTATATATAAGAATTAAGAAATTAACAATAAACATACTTCTAAAATCGTTTACAAAATTTATAACTTATGCTATAATAACATTAGGTTGGTGATATATATGAAAAAAATAATCTTATTTTTATTATTAATATGTTTAATATTTATTACATCTTGTAAAGAAAATAATAAGGAACCAAAGGTTTCTTTAGAAGTAATTGCATCTACAATAAAAGATGTATATTATATTGATGAATTTAACATTACTACAATTAAATTACAAATAGAAAAAGGTGAAGAAAAAATAGAAGAATCATTAACACCTTTGATGATAGAAAATTATCCATCATCATTTGAAGAAGGAATATATACATTTATTGTATGTTATGAAGGTGAAAAAGTTGAATTTTCAGTTAATTTTATTGAAAGAGAAACTTACACAGAAGGCTTAGAATTTTCTTTAAATAAATCAAATGATTCTTATGTAGTTAGTGGATATAAAGGTATTGAAAAAGAAGTAATAATCCCTTCTACATTTAATTATTTACCAGTAAAATTAATAAAAGCATATGCTTTTGATAATAATAAACTAATCAAAAAAGTATTACTTCCAAATACGATTATTGAAATTGAAGCAAACGCATTTTCTAATTCTACTTTAAAAGAAATAAATATTCCAGATTCATGTGAGAAAATTGGGGATGCAGCATTCTATGGTTGTCAAGGACTAAGAAGCATCACACTAAAGAAATCAATAAAATCATTAGGAGATTATTCATTCAATAATACATTCTTAATATATACAGATAGTACAGATACTTCTGGTTGGAATGTAAACGCATTTGATAATAATTTAGTTTACATTTATGAAGGACTAGATTTAACTAAAATAGTTAAAGAAAATGACTTTGAATATTATATCTCAGATAACGCAATGTTATTAAATTACAGTGGTGAATTGAATAAAGTTGAAATTCCATTAACAATTAACAATTATTTAGTTACAAAAATTGGAAATTCAGCTTTCTTAAAATTAGAAACATTAGAAGAAGTAATAATTGGACAAAACGTTACGCTTATTGGAGATAAAGCATTTAGAGAAACAGGTTTAACGCATGTAGAAATACCATCATCTGTTAAAGAAATAGGAGTATATTCTTTCAGTGGTTGTGAAAGTTTAGAAGAAGTAATCTTTAATGAAGGTTTAGAAACAATTAAAATGAGTGCCTTTGCTGCATGTAATCATTTGTTAGTGGCAATATTACCTAATTCATTAAAAACAATAGAACAATATGGGTTCCAAAACTGTCTAAAAATAAAAACAATATATATTCCTAAAAATGTTTCTTATATCGGAGATTATACATTTTATGCATGTCATTATGCAACACTTTACATAGAAGCTGAAAGCATTCCTTCTTCATGGCATTCTAACTTCAATCCAAGTAAAGCTAAACTATCATTTAACGCAAATAAAGATAACATCTAGGCTTTTAGAGTTTAAATAAAAAAATATTTTCCAAAACCTATAATTCCTATGCCTATTAAAAAACATCATTAAATAATGAGGTTAGATAATCGTGAAAAACTATTTATTTTTCTAATAATAATCTATTTTTTTATGGTGTGCTGTTCCTGCTCATACAGAAACAAAAAAATTATATCATCATAATCAAAATTATTTTTTTGAAGATGAAACTAGTTTATATAAAAATTGATATTTAGATAAGGAGAAGAATAGGTCTATTTATTTTAAAGGTTTTAATTTGGGCTCTTCGTTATCTTTAACTAAGGAAACTTCCAATATTAATGAAATATTAAAAATCGATGCAAGTATTTTTAAAGTTGGTTTTGAAGGAAAATATATTAATTTTCATTATGCTATAGGATACAATCAAGATTATGTATCTATAAATCTTGATTGGCTGTTATCAAATAAAAATAATGAGAGGAATAATTAATGGAAAAAGAAATTTATAGCACTCAACTAATCATTGGTTTTGAATGTAGGATTTTAAAAAAGAGCTATTGTGCAATATGCGGAAATAAATTAAAGAGAAAAATTACATTAATAGAAAAAATTGAAAAATATTATCCTTTTGGTATTAGTTTGCTAAAAGAAAGAGTACTACACAAGTCTATAATTTTACCAGTTTATAAATGCAAAAATTGCAGATATGAGATAGAATATATTAATCAAAAAAAAATAAATGAGCGACAAAAAAGATATAGTTTAAAAAAAATACCTGAAGGTGCAGAATTAATAAAAAAGTATAGTTTAAAGTAAGTTGTAATTCTAATACCATAACAAAATATAATTATAGTTATTATTTAGGACAACTAGTTAACGAAACAGTTGAAAAAATAA
>JAZOLP010000088.1:0-13134 GCA_045653225.1 Bacilli bacterium | reverse complement strand
TAGAAGCTGCTGAAATTAAATGGAATGAATTAAATAATCAACGTATTTCACATGTATATGAATTCTTAATTGCTGATATTAATGCATTAGGAAATAAATATGATTTTAATAAGATTAACGATTACTATTCAATTGTTGAACGATTAGAAATTGTTAATAGACATGATATGAAATATATTGATAAATCAAATGTTGATGCATTTAAAGAGGAATTTGATAAATACTTTAAAGATTTAAATTATGATGTAAATATCCTAACTGATATTAGTAATTTACCTACATCATCAGTTAATAAAGTAGGTCTAATTGTTGCTTCAAGTGTTCTTAGTGTAACAGGATTTGGACTTATTGCGTTTATATTAATAAAAAGAAAATTTTACTAGAAAGGAGCTTTAATCAAGATGAAAAGATTAATATTAATAGTTTTTACTATGGTACTTATCCTTGTGATAAGCTCCTGTGGTAAAAAGAATAAATTAACAGATTTTGAAAAATTTGTTAATGATATTTATGCTTCTGAATTAGTTCTTGCTGGATACAATGAAACAACGAAAATTTTAGATAATGATTTTGAAATTTATAATAAGAATACTGTTTTCAAACTTATTCGTGGTGAAAAGGTAAGATCAGAAGTAAAAGTTTTAGAAAAGAAATTATCAACATCAGGCGATGTGTTATATGATGAAACATTAACTGAATATACAACAATTGATACAATTAAATATACAACAGTAAATGGAGTAACTTATGAGAATTCATATGTTATGCCGACATATTATTTAACATTTGTATTATCTGAAGATTTTTTTGAATCTGGTTATTCACTTAGTGTTAATGAATCAACATATACTCTTAAAGCTAATATTTTAGATAATAAAATCAGCTCATTATTCTTAAATAAGAGCTTAGGTAATATATCTGATATGAGTGTTGAAATTGTTGTGACAAATGGAAAGTTAAAAAGTTTCACAGCTGATTATACTTCTCCTACTGGTTTTAAATCATCAATAGAAACAACATATCAATATGCTGAAAAAGGAACAGGTAAAGCTGTCTTCTATTTAGAAGGTGGTGTTTGTCAAAACTCTCATGAAAGAGTTTCATACTTATATAATTTTGATGGTACAGTTACAGATATGCTAATCATGGATCCAAATGTGTTAGAATCTAATCCTAACGATATGATCTTAAAAAGTGGTTATCATATTGAAGGTTGGTATCGAACTAAAACTCTAAATCCTGATGGTACTGTAGAATATTTAGATCAATGGGATTTTGAAAATGATAGAATGACTCTTGACGGTGTAACTCTTTATGCTAAATGGGAAGAAAATAGAACTTATAAATACGTTCTTTACTACAAAGATGCAAGTGGTAACGATTGTTATTTAGATGAAATGACTGTAAAAGAAGGCGCTAAATTTGACGATAGATTACTTAAAAATACTAAAGTTGAAGGATATACTTCTTTAGGTTATTTAGACGAATTTGGAAACCCTTGGGATGCTAAATTTACTCACCCAGGTGGTGATCAAGATTTAGATATTAAAGTATACTTAAATTTAATTGAAGGTCAATATACTGTTGTTAAAACTGCAAAACAATTTAAGAATGCTTTGAGTAGAAATCAAAATATTTATTTATATAATAATGTAGATTTCGATGAAGATGAAATTAACTTTAATAGTTATTCAGGAACTATTTTAGGTAACGGATATAAAGTTTCTAACTTTACTATTTCTTATGATGATTCAAGAACTGGATTAAAAGGTGAAATAGATGATTTAGGAAATGGTTCTAATCATTTATATGTTTCATTATTCTTTGAATTAAAAGATGCTGTTATTAAAGATATTGAATTTGATAATGCAATTGTAGATATTGATACTAGAAACTCACAAATTAAATATTTAGTATTTGCTCCACTTTCAATTACAATGAGTAATACTGAAATTTCAAATGTTTCATTTAGTGGAAACTTTAAAATTTCAAGAATTCCTGAATGTGAAAAAACAATTGTTACAGATAAGTTCTGTTATGTAGAATTAGAAAATGTTAATATTAGTGAATCAACTTTAGATTTTACTAATGAATCTAACTAGAAGGAGATTTAAAATGAAAAGAATTATATGCTTAACACTTGTAGTGTTAACAATTCTTGCAGCTGCTGGTTGTAAAAAAGGTTGTAAGAAAAATAAAAATAACGAAGATACTCCTCTACTTCTTGCTTCTCAAGAATTAGATAAAGTATTTAATCCGTTCTATTCTTCATCTGCTCCAGATAGCCAAATAGTATCAATGACTCAAATTGGTATGCTAGGTAACGACTCTAAAGGTAATGTTACTTATGGTGAAGATGAAGCTGTTGCTGCTCTTGATGTTCAATCAGTTTATGATGAAATGGAAGACACAACAACATATTATTTAGTTTTAAAAAATAATGTTAAATTCTCAAATGGTACACCTTTAACTATTAAAGATGTTCTATTTAACTTATATGTTTATCTAGATCCAGTTTATACTGGTTCAAGTACAATTTATTCAACTGATATTGTTGGTTTAAAAGAATATCGTACTCAACAAGGTGATGAAAAATCACAAGAAAGATTCATGGAACAATTCTATATTGAAGCAGAAAGTAGAATAAATTATTTAATTACTGCAGCTGAATATATTTATGAAGATAAAGAAGATTACGCTTATTCAATCGAAGAATTTGTTGAAGCTTTAGAAGAATACTCAAATGATGATGGTTTTGAAAACATTGTTAATGATTTTAATAAAGTATGTGAATTTTTCAAAGAAGAATTAGAAACTGATTACAAAAACTCAGGTGATGGTGCTTACAAAAACGTAACATTCAAAGATTCAAATGGAATGACTCATTATAACAAATTAACTACAGATGTTGAAATGTTCTTATATAATGAAGGTTATATATATTGGAACAAAACTGACGCTAGAGTTGAATCATTACTTACAAATAATGTTAACGAATTAAAGAGTTGGACAAAAGACGTTGCTATTAAAACAATTTATGAAGATAAACTTCCAATGGCATTAATTGAAGTAGCATTATATTGGCAAACTGCAAGTGAACTTTATGATTATTTAGTAAATGAAGCATTAGAACAATATCATGCTACTCACGAAAGAACATATACTAATATTTCTGGTATTAAATTTATTAATAAAGATTCTTCTGTTACAGTAAATGGTAAAACTTACCCAGCTCCAACTTATGATGCTGATGGAAGTGTTAATAATGGTTCAAATGAAGTTTTAGCAGTTACAATTAATGGGGTTGACCCTAAAGCGATTTGGAACTTTGCATTTAGTATTGCTCCAATGTATTATTATTCCGCAGAACCATATATTAGTAAATTTGATTTTGAATCTAATTTCGGTGTAGAATATTCAAGTCAAGAATTTATGAATAATGTAATTAAAAATGAAGAAAAACTTGGTGTTCCTGTTGGTGCAGGTCCATATGTTGCATGTGATTCAAATCATCAAACTGAAGGTGTAAGAGCTGGTGACTTCTTAAATAATAACGTATTATATTTTACAAGAAATGAATATTACATTGGTGGTGTTCCATCAATTAAATATGTTCACTATCAAGTAGTTGCTTCAAATGCATTATTAAATGCTTTATATAATAATGAAATTGACTACGTTCAACCTAATTCAAATCCTAAAACAATCGAAGAATTAAATGGTAAAAAAGGTGATGGTATTGAAAATAAATCTGTAGAAACATCTGGTTATGGTTATATTGGTGTTAATGCAAGATTTGTTCCTGATATTAAAGTTAGACAAGCAATTATGCATTCAATTGATACTTCAATGACTGTAAGTTACTATGGTAATACTGCATCAGCTATTCATAGATCAATGTCTCTTACAAGCTGGGCTTATCCTGATGCTGCAACTGCATATTATCCATATATTGGTGCTCCAGTTCCTGCTAATTTAAATGTAGTAAATCCAGACTATGCTGACTATGTTGAAGAATGCGGAAAGAAAACTGGTGAATATTTCACTGAAGAAGAACAAAAAGAATTTTTAGTAAGACTTGTTGAAGACTCTGGTTATAGAGTTGGTGGTGATGGTGTTTACACAAATGGTACTACAAAACTTAAATATACATTTACTATTGCTGGTAATGAAACAGATCACCCTGCATTTAATGCGTTCTATAAAGCTAGTGAATTATTAAACTCAATTAACTTTGAAATTACTGTTGCTACAGATGGTCAAGCTTTATCAAAACTTGCAAGTGGTGACTTAGCTGTTTGGGCTGCTGCATGGAGTTCAACAATTGACCCTGATATGTATCAAGTTTATCATAAAGATTCGACTGCTACCTCTACTCTTAACTGGGGGTATAAACAAATTCTTCAAAATACTGGTGGTAAGTATAACGAAGAACTTGCACTTGTAGAAGAGTTGTCTGAATTAATTGAAGCAGGTCGTGAAACAACAGACCAAGATACACGTGCTGCAATTTATTCTCAAGCTTTAGATATCGTAATGATGTTAGCTATAGAACTTCCTACATATCAAAGAGATGATTTATTTGCTTATAACATTAATAAGATTGATGATTCTTCATTAAATCAAGATTTATCTCCTTATAGTGGTTTATTATCAGATATTCATACAGTTAGATTAAATCAAAATAAATAAGAATAAATTAGAAAGAGGAATAATATGTTAAAATATATTCTTAAAAGATTATTTATTTCAATATTTGTTCTTCTTGGTGTTTCTATAATTATTTATACATTAGTTAGAATGATGCCAAATGACTATTTGGACATCAAATTCTCGTCTCAATTACAACAAGGTACAATTACAATGGAGCAATTGAATGAATTTAAAGCTCAATATGGAATTGGCGATAATTCATTTAAAGGTTTAGTTGATGGTTATTTTACATGGCTTACAAACATGTTAAAAGGTGACTTTGGTACATCATTTAAATATGAAAAACCAGTTGCTGAAGTAATTGGTGATAACATGTGGGTTTCATTTGCGATAGCAGTAATTGCAACAGTATTGCAGTTTGCTATTGCAATACCGCTTGGTATTACAAGTGCTACACATCAATACTCTAAACGAGATTATGCTGTAACAATATTTACAATGATTGGTATTAGTTTACCTACATATTTCTTTGCTGCTATTATTGTAAAAGTATTCTCTGTTGAACTTGGATGGTTCCCATCAAATGGTTTAATTAATGCTGGTGCTACATATACAAAGGATTTTGCAGGATTCATTGAAAAATTACTTGATATGGGACATCACTTAGTTTTACCAATTGCATGTACTGTAATTTTATCAATTGGGGGGCTAATGAGATATACTAGAACAAACACTCTAGAAGTATTAAATGCTGATTATATTAGAACTGCTCGTGCAAAAGGATTACCTGAAAAAGAAGTTATTTATAAACATGCTTTTAGAAATACGATGATTCCACTTGTTACTTTACTTGCGGGTATTTTACCATCATTATTTGGTGGTATGATGATTACCGAAGAAGTTTTTGCAATTGATGGTATTGGTCGTTTAGCTTATAAAGCTTTAAGCGAAGGTGACATACCATTTGTAATGGGCTATAATATGTTTTTAGCAGTGTTAACTGTTGTTGGTACATTATTCTCAGATATAATGTATTCAGTAGTTGACCCTCGAGTTAAACTTGGTAAATAGGAGGTTAATTATGGAAGATAAAGAAAAAGAAATTTCTATTGATGAAGTAAAAGAAACTCCTGTTCAAGAAGAAACATATAAAGAGATGAGTCCGTTTAAATTAATCTTAAGAAGATTTTTTAGATCTAGACTATCTGTTGTTGGCTTAGTAATGTTAGTATTTTTATTCTTGTTCTCATTCTTAGGTCCTGTTGTTTATGACAAATGGGGTGAGACAGAAGTAGATAGAACACAAGTTATAACTTATATTGAAGTTCCACATGAATATGTGAATGAATACGGTGAAAAAGTAACTGTTATTCAACAATTAGAAATTGTTTCAGACAATTTAAAAGCAAAACCAAGCAAAGATCATTTACTTGGTACTGATGAAAAAGGTATGGATATTTTTACAAGACTAATGTATGGTGGAAGAATATCCTTAACTATTGGTTTTATTGTAGTAATTTTAGAAACTATCTTAGGTGTATTATTAGGTGGTATTGCGGGGTATTTTGGTGGTAAAGTTGATCAACTAATCATGAGAATTGTTGATGTATTTAACTGTATTCCAATGTTACCTATCCTACTTATTGCATCTGCTGTGTTAGACTCTTTAAGTGAATTAATTGATCCATCAAATCGAATTTATTTCTTAATGTTAATCATTACAGTCTTTGGTTGGAGTGGTTGTGCAAGAATGGTTCGTGGTCAAATTTTATCGCTTCGTGAACAAGAATATATTGTTGCTACAGAAGTTATGGGGCTTCCTACATGGAGAAAAATTTTCAAACATTTAATTCCAAATGTAATGCCTCAATTAATTGTTAATATGACACTAGGTCTTGGTTCAATTATTCTTTATGAATCAACATTAAGTTACCTAGGTTTAGGTGTTCAAATACCTTATGCTGCTTGGGGTACTATGATCTCAAGTTCAAAAGACCCTGTTATTCTTTCTTATTATATGAATATGTGGCTTCCAGCTGGTATTTTAATTGTTCTTGCAGTACTTGGCTTTAACTTTGTAGGTGATGGCTTAAGAGATGCAATGGATCCAAAATCTAAGAAGTAGGTGGTTATATGGCAAAGAAAAATAGTAATTACCTAACTATAAAAGAAAGTCGTAAAATTATTTCATATAATATAAAACAAATGAAATATTACGAAAATCTTAAAAAGAAAAAAATGGATGTATCTGAATATACATCTATTATGAATGATGAAAATAATATAATTGAAATTGATAATTTACAAACACATTTCTTTACTGATAATGGTACTGTTAAAAGTGTAAACGGTGTAAGTTTTAATATTCCTAAAAACAAAATTATTGGTGTTGTTGGTGAATCTGGTTGTGGTAAAAGCGTAACTTCTTTATCGATTATGCAATTAGTTCAAGCTCCTCAAGGTCAAGTTGTTGGTGGTGAAATTAGATTTAATTCAAGTGATTTAGGTTATACAGAAGATGGTAAGAAGATAGCATATAATATTGCTAAAATGCCTACAAAGGAAATGTTTAATGTTCGTGGAAAAGATATAACAATGATTTTCCAAGAACCTATGACATCATTAAATCCTGTATTTACCATTGGTTATCAATTAGACGAAGTAATGTTTATACATTACCCTGAAATGTCAAAAGAAGAGGTTAAATCTCATACAATTAAAATGTTGAATTTAGTAGGTATATCAATGCCTGAACGTGTTTATAAAGCATACCCACATGAATTATCAGGTGGTATGAGACAACGTGTTATGATCGCAATGGCTCTTGCTGGAGATCCAAAACTTATTATCGCAGATGAACCTACTACTGCACTTGATGTAACTATTCAAGCTCAAATTCTTGAACTTCTTAAAGATATTCAAAAGAAAACTGGCTGCGCAATTATGCTTATTACTCATGATCTAGGTGTTATCGCAGAAATGGCTGATGAAGTTGTTGTAATGTATGCTGGAAAAATCATTGAAAAAGGTACTGTTAATGAAATATTTAAACACCCTAAACATCCGTATACAATTGGCCTTCAAAAGAGTAAACCTCTTATTACTTCTGATGCGAATGAACCACTTTATTCAATTCCTGGTCAAGTTCCTAATCCTATTAATTTACCAAATACATGTTTCTTTAAAAATAGATGTACAAAATGTATAAATAAATGTAATAATGAGTATCCAAAAGAAACACAAATTTCTAAGACTCATTTTGTATCATGTTACTTATATGATCAAGGAGGAAATTCTAATGAATAATAAATCTAATCTAATTTTAGAAGTTAAGAATTTAAAGAAGTACTTTCCTCTAACTAAAGACATGTTTGGTAAAACATTAACTTCATTAAAAGCAGTTGATGATGTTTCTTTTAAACTAGAAAAAGGAAAAACAATTGGTGTTGTTGGTGAATCAGGTTGTGGTAAAACAACATTAGGTAGAACAATTTTACAACTTTATGATACAACTGGTGGTAAATCAATTTATTATGGTCATACAGTTTATGAATATTTACCTAGTTATTATGTTAAGGGAATTAAATCGCTTCCAAAATATAAAGATGATTATGTTGCTTTAAAGAAAGAACTTAGTGAATTAATCAATGATAATTTACTAAATGATGATAATTATTTAACTATTGAATTATTAAACAAACTTTCAAAAATTTATCAATCTAAATTAGAGTCTAATGAAAGTAATGAAGATGAAGTTAAACTTTCTAAAAAAATATTAGTATTAATTGAAAAAATTAAAACAACTTTAGATAAAGCTTCTAGTTTATGTGGTGGTTTATTTATAGTTGAAAATGATTATGTATTTGAATTATTAAATCAAAAAGTAAATTTATGTAAACAATCTAAAAAAGATAACTCTAGTGAGTTTTTGCTGAAAGTTAAGGAAAATGATGCGTTATTAATTTCTCTTAAAAAAGAATGTGAAAACAATAAGTTATTTAAAGAGTTGGAAGAAAATATTGAAATTGGTTTAGACCTTTCATTATTAAATAAAGAAGAATTAAGAAGCTTGAGAACTGAAATTCAACTTATTTTCCAAGATCCATATTCAAGTTTACCTCCAAGAATGACAATTGGTGAAATCTTAAGTGAAGCTGTTAAAGTACATAATATTGTTCCAAAAGATCAAGTAAATGATCATATTAGAAATATTATGAAAATGTGTGGTTTACAACCTCAATATTATGATAGATATCCACATGAATTCTCAGGTGGTCAACGTCAAAGAATTTGTATTGCAAGAGCTCTTGCAGTTAATCCAAAACTTGTTATTTGTGATGAACCAGTTTCTGCGTTAGACGTTTCAATTCAAGCTCAAATCATTAATTTGCTTAAACAATTACAAAATGATTTAGGACTAACATACATGTTTATTTCACATGATTTGTCTGTTGTTAAATATATTACAGATAGTATTATCGTAATGTATCTAGGAAACACAATGGAAATTGGCGAAACTTCTGATATCTTTGAAAATCCACTTCATCCTTATACAAAAGCATTATTCTCAGCTGTTCCTACACCTGACCCGGATGCTAAAATGGATCGTATCATTTTAAAAGGAGATATCCCTTCCCCTGCGAATCCTCCAAAAGGATGTAAGTTCCATACAAGATGTGAAAGTTGTATGAATGTTTGTAAAATTAAAACTCCAAAGTTTGTACAATATGATGAAAAACATTTTGTTACTTGTCATTTATACGATAAGGAAGTAATGGATAATTTAGAACATTATAATTCTTTATATAAAGAAATCATTTTAAAAGAACAATCAAAAGAAAATGAAAAAAATGAAAAATAAAAGCGATAATTATATTGATGATGGACATACAATTTATGATATGAATGTTGATGCTTCATGGAATAAACGAAAAGAAGAAAATAAAAGTGTATATGTTTCTAAAGAAGAAAGAAGACTTTTAATCAAAGCTGCTTTCTTAGCATATGTGCCAAAACTGTTATTAGTGATTGGCTGTTTCTTTATTGTTATGTTTTTAATATATTTGTGGTTAAAATAAAAAAATTATATAATTAGAAAGGAATTATTTATAAATCAATTTTATAAATAATAATTAAACAAATGAAAAGAATTATTAAAGTATGTACTTTAATATTTGTATTATTTTTAGTGTTTACTGTTACAGGTTGTAAAAAATGTAAAAAGGATAAAAATCCAGTTATAGAATCAATTGAGGTAGTATCAACTTCAGTTCCTTCATATATTTATACAACTGAAGTAAATGACAAAATAGACGATATAGAAATTAAAGTATTAATGTCTGATGATAGTACAGAAACTATCAATGTAAGTACTTCAATGATTTCTGCAGAAGATTTAGCAAAACTTTCTACAGTAGGTACTCATACAATTAAGGTATCTTATCAAGGTTTTGACGCTACTTTTACTATTGTTGTTAAAGAAAAACAAACAACTGATCCATCTAATCCTACAAAATTAGATTATGAAGTAAATGTTAAAGATATCGCAGGAAAACCTTTATCAAATTTCTATGTTATTTTCTATGAAGGAAATGAAATTGTTGCTGAAGGTTATACAAATAAAGAAGGTACTTTTACAACTAATCAAGATCCAAAAAAATATGATGTTGTTGTTGAACAACGTGAAGGATATTATTTAAACCAAGAAATGTATGAAACTGATTTAGTGGCAACTCCGATTGAAGTTGTTGCTGAAATAGATTCATTAAAAGGTGTTGAAGGCGATATCTTTACTGGGTATGAACTTGGTGATGTGATGTATGATTTTACAATTACTAACACTGAAGGTAAAGAATTAAATTTATATGATTTATTAGAAGATAATAAACTTGTTATTTTAAACTTCTGGTATACTACTTGTTCTGCATGTTATTATGAATTCCCATATATGGTAGAAGCTTACGAATCAAGTTATGTTGATGCAAATGGTAATACAAAATATTATAAAGATGATGTTGTAATTATCGCAATCAATCCAACTATTGCTGGTAATGGTGATACTTTAGATGATGTTAAAGGATTCAAACAATCAATGGGTCTTTCATTTGATGTTGCACTTGATGTTGATGGTGACAAACAAAACTTAACATTTGATCCATTATTAACAACTAATTTCAATGTTACAGCTTATCCTACAAGTATTTTTATTGATAGCTTTGGATTAATTGCTGATATTGGTGTAGGTGCTGTTACAGCAACAGATAAATGGACTCAAACTTTTGATAAATATTTAAAAGATGATTATTATCCTGTTTACACTGGTACAACTGGTGAAGATGGTCCAGTAATGGAAAAACCTGATATTGAACAAGCAGATTCAAGTGTATTAGAAGATGCTATTAATGGTACAAACTATGATGGTACTAAATTTGAAGGTACTTATGCTCCTGAAGACAACGACGATGCAGAGTATTCATGGCCTTGGGTTGTAGAAACATTTAAAGGTAAACAAACTATTAAACCTTCTAACCAAGATAAGAACCCATCATTTGCAATTGTATATGTTACAGTTTATTTAAAAGTTGGTGATGTTTTAACTTTTGATTATTTCGCATCTACTGAAGAATATGACTATTTATATGTAATTGTTGAAGATGCAATCGCAACTTCTATTGTTGGTAAGAGTCCTGATTGGGAAACTTCTTATGCTTATTTAGCTTTAGAAGAAAAAGAATATGAAATAGGTTTCTGTTATATTAAAGATGAATCATATTCAAGTGGTGAAGATGCTGTATATATTTCAAATATGCGTATCTTAAAAGAAGAAGATATTAATAAAGAAACTTATATTTTCAGAGAATGTGCATCAGGTGCAATTAATGAATTTACAATGAGTTATCAAAACTATGTAAGTGTTGTTTATAATGAAGAAGATGGTTATTATCATGTAGGATCAAAAACTGGTCCATACCTACTTGCTGATATGTTAAGTGGTACAAAATGGAATAACTCAGATTTATATAATATTTCATTAGAAGGCAAATGTATTGGTGCTGATGGTGTTGATTATAGTAAAGTAATTGAAGAATATTCTATTTATGCATCTAACTCTTCAGTTGGTTATTGTCCTGTTACTAAAGTACTTGCAGATGCATTAAAACAAGTAACTAAAGCTTTAGGTGATGAAATCGCATCAAATAACCCTAATCAATGGTTAGAAGTATGTGTTTACTATTCTGCATATGGGACAGATGGTGTTGAACTTGGTTTACCTACTATTGGTGTATGTCCATTTGAACCTATCATGTTTGAAGGTAATGGTATTGAAACTCCTGCTACTGCAAGTGCAATGATCGATAGAATCATTCTTCCACGTGGTATTATCTTTGGCTTCGTTCCAGAAGTATCTGGTGTTTATAAATTCTATTCAGTTGAACAAAGTGAAGCTCAAGGTTGGATTTGTAATGAAGCTGGTGATGCAATTGCAGAACCAGACTATGGTTTAAGAGAATTCGCAAAAATCCAATCAGAAGGTGGAGTACTTGGTGCAAACTTTGTTGCTTATGTATACTTAGAAGCAGGTAAATTATACTTATATAGAGCCGGTTTCTATGATGTAACTGAATATTCTGAAATTAACGTTGAAATGAGTTATGTAACAGATAAAGCAGAATTATTAACAATGGCATCACCTGGATTCTTCACATCAAGTGATGATGAAATGAGTGATATTATTGCTGGTAACTATGTAGATGTAGAACTTGGTAGTGATGGATATTATCATGTTAAAGATTCAAAAGCTAGTGATGATTTTATTTATGCTGATATGGCTTATATTAATAACATTACTGGTGTATCACTTCTTACAGCACTTAGTAGTAAATATAATGCATTTGATTTTAGTAAAGATGAATTTGGTCAACCTATTGTTGATGAAAATGGTTATTATCGTATTACATATTTTGACGAAAATAATAATATGATTCGTTATTATATGTGTTATGACCAAAATGGTGAATACTATCAAGTAACTGAAATCGGTGAAAATGGTTATACAGAAGAAAATGGTTACACATATGTTAAACTTTCTAATGAAGACTTAGAACAATTAGGATATGTTAACTATACAGAATATGTAACTAAATACGTTGAAGATAATATGGTAACAGATGAAAATTCAGAACTTTATGGATGTGTAAAAGTTGATGAAAAGTTCGCAAAAGTACTTGGTCAATTAATGGATAAATACACATTTGAAGGTGTAGAATTCACATGGGTTAAATTATGTTATTATTATAAATATTTAGGTCCACAAAAATAATTAAAATATTGGGCCCATAATTAATGGGCCCAATCTATAAAAAAAAGAAAAGGAGAAAACAATGAAGAAAAATAATAAATTATCAAAAGTATTAATGCTTCTTATGAGTTTTCAAACAATTTTATTAGGTGTATTTTTCATAATTCAAGTTTTAAGAATTT
>JAZOLP010000087.1:0-3187 GCA_045653225.1 Bacilli bacterium | reverse complement strand
AAATAAAAGTAATATAGCACCAATACCAATCATCATCACATTATCAGTTTGAGGTGGTTCTACAGGTCCCATAATTAATCTTAAGATTAAACCTACTATAAAAGTCAAACCACCAACTATCATTAAAATTATTCCAATTATTTTAGATATAACTCTAATAACTGTTAATAACTTATTTTTCTTCATTATATCACCTCACTAATAAAACAAACTAAACATTTATTTGTGACATATATTTTAATATTCTAATAAGTCTTCAATATTACAACCAAGTGTTTTAGATAATTTAAGGAGAATGTCAACCTGAGCTTTATTTATATCATTGTTTCTTTGCTCATACATTTGAATATTTCTAATTGATACTCCAGACTTAACTGCAAGTTCAGTTTGTGATAATCCTGCTGCTCGCCTAATTTTTTTTAAATTTGTTTCTTTTTTATTATTATTTATAAATTCATCAGCAATATCATAAAATTTTGTAATATCTGCTTCATGTAATGTATTATATAATGATAACACTTTTTCTACAGGGAAATCCTTATTTATATCAAAAAAAGAAATATTTCTATAATTTTGATATTGGGCTAAAGCCCATCCTACCCAATAATACTCAGAAGGATGACTAAATTTTTTTGGCATAATAAACTCTGGTTCACTAATAACATAATTTAAAAGATCAATAGCTGAGTGACCTACCAAATAAATAGGGTTTCCTTTTCCTATTTCTTTAGCAACAAAAGAATTACAAAATGAATCCCAAAAAATTATTGGATCATAACCACAAGATACAGCATATTCAAACATTGTGCCTAAATTTATAGAAGCATGTTCCAAATAATTTTTATCATAAGATTTCATCGTTATTCTTTAATCCCTTTCTAACAATATCTATCATGTAAAGTCCTTCTACATCATCATTCAATCTACAATCATTAAAATATTTTAATCTTGCTTTTTGATCGCGTACTAATCTTTTAATATAATATTCTTTACTAATGGCGGTCTCATAAGAAATGAATTTAATTTTAGCTATGGCATTTTCTGACTTTAAAACTATTTGTATACCTAAGTTCCCTAATTTCATTGCACGTGATAATTGATTTAAATTAATTGTATTATTTATAAAATCTTTTGCAAAACTAAAATATGAATCATCAGCCCTATAACCAATGACAATATCATATGCTTCTACATCAATATAAAAATTATCAATTAAATATTCTTTTGATTTTTCTGCAATACTATTATTACAATCAAATGTTCGATGTTTTAAAAGAATTGCTAGCCAATTTAAAATTGAATATTTGTAATCCCTTAAATCTAATATTTTTAAATTTCTAATATCAAGTTCATAAATATTAGCATAACCATTTTGTATATTAGAAGTACACGCCCATTCTTTAGCAAGTTCTATATTTTCTGTACAATAAAAACCCAGTCCATAATCATTTTTAGAATTACCGATTCCAAAACAAGGTTTAGAAATTATATTTTTGGAGCCATGATAAATAATCATCTTAACCACCTTCTTCAATATAATTATATCATTATGATGATAGTTTGTCAATATAAAATATTATTTTTTAATGATAATTTATCTGAGAATAAAAAATAACTCACCAAATTGGTAAGTTATTTAAATTCACGGTTTTACCTTTTTTATTCTATTAATGTATATTTTTTTATGATTTTGCTATTATCAAAATATTCAATTTTATAAGTTTTTCCTACTTCCAATTTTACATGTATTTTTGTAATAATTGGCGAAATTATTTTATATGTTCCATTTTCATTTTCAAAAATAAGTCTCCATGCTCCAGGATCTACACTTCCTTTTTGATATTCTACATAAACTGCTGTAATTTCAGTAGTTTCTTGTTTTGTAATGTCTTTAACATACGGAATACTTTCAAATATAAATAATATCAACGCTGCAATAATAATTATTTCTGAAATAATATAATGTTTATCTTTTTTAATATATAATATTATACCAATAATAATCAAGCCAATAAATGTGAAAACACTAATTCCAAAAATATACCATAAATTTTTCATTTTTCCTCCTAATAAGATTAAAACAATTCACCAACAAAATCTAGAAAATATTCTGATGTTTTATCTACTATTGTATTTATTCTATTAGCCAAAATCTTACGTCTAACATTTTTATACATTTGTTCATACACTTCTTCCCTTGTATAATTTAATCCTTTGCCCCTGAAATAATGTTGATGCTGTGAATAATTGGATACTTTAATAAATAATTTATCTGTCATTTTTGATGTTATTTTATTTAGTCCATAAGAAATTGCCATTGATGCAGTACCAACTAGAACTGATGTAAATGTTTCTCTTAATACTTTGCCCATACTAAAATCTTCACCATACCACATTGATCGAAGTCCACTTTCAACAAGTGCTGACATAGCAGATTGTCCTACTAATGATAAGAAACTACTTCCAGGAACAAGACCTCCTGCAAATCCTGCAACTCCACTTATTATTACCTCGGACCACACAATCTCATTAAATGCTCTATCTTCAAATACCATTTGAGAAAACATGTTAGCACCAGCAGCTATTCCTCCAGCAATAAATGCTATCCAGAACAATGCCATATGCCCATCAGGGTCTACATACATGATCGGATTATTAAAGCAGTAACAGTATAAATTCAAGCCATTTACTGATTCTGGATCTAAATATTCAATATCATCTGGTGAAATCCAACGACATAACTCCGGTGAATAATAGCGTGAGGATACTAGAAATAAGTTGGTTTCAACATCATAAACATATCCTTTATATAAAAAGATATTTACTTGACTTAACATGTTTGCAATTTGATATGAATCATTATCTAAACCAGATGGAATTTTAATTATAGGTTTTCCAAATGCACTATAGTAATATTTTACCATAACATTACCATTCATGTCAACTATTCCGTTAATTAGTCCCGTGACATCCCTATCATAGAAGTAATATTTATTATCTACTTTTAAACCTATTAAAACATTATTATCATTATATAAATAAGTTACTTTGTCAATACATAATCCTGGAATATTTAAAGATGTATAGATAATTTTATCATTATTATAGTAGTAATTAATTTTAGTGCCATTACTTGATTCTTTATAAATTCTATTACCTAAACTATCATATCTAAATTTATTATTTC
>JAZOLP010000086.1:0-5391 GCA_045653225.1 Bacilli bacterium | reverse complement strand
ATATATAGGTAAAATATTAATAATATTATTAAAAGGAGAAAATATGAGTAATTTATGGTTATGGATTATTTTAGGAGTATGTTTACTTGCATTATTATTTGTAGTTTATAATTACATTGTAATTAAACGTATGCCTGAAGGAACTGATAGAATGGTTAAAATGAGTCAAATCATTCGTGATGGTTCTAATGTATTTATTAAAAAAGAATTTACTACTATTGCAATTGTTATTGTTTCATTAGCAGTTTTATTCTCATTATTTATTGAAAAATTTAGTGGTATTACTTATGTACTTGGTGCAACAATGTCAAGTATTGTATGTATCTTAGGCATGAAGAGTGCTACTTATGCAAATGTTAGAACTGCTAATAAAGCAAGAGAATCTTTAAATGTTGGTGAAACAGTTAAAGTTGCATTAAAAGGTGGTTCAATTAGTGGTTTAAGTGTACAAGCATTTGGTTTACTAGGTATTTTATTAATTGTACTTATTAGTGGAGTTGGTCCTCAACAAGATACAATTATTGGTGGATTATTAGATAAAGTAAATGGTTTTGAAGGTAATGGTTTAATTCCTATTAAAGCACTACTTACTAATAGTTCTGTTATGAGAATTACTACTTATTCTTTAGGATGTTCAACAGTAGCAATGTTCAACCGTGTTGCTGGTGGTAACTATACTAAAGCTGCTGATATTTCAGCTGATATCTTAGGTAAAATTCGTAACGACTTACCAGAAGATGATAGCCGTGTTCCAAATGTAATTGCTGACTTTATTGGTGATAATGTTAACGATATCGCTGGTAACTGTTCTGACCTTTTAGAAAGTTTTGTTGCAACAATTTCTGCATCAATTGTTCTAGCTATTGCGTTCTTAGGAAACAATGGTGCTGCTTTAAATATTACTGAAAAATTCTTTAACTCAGCTATTTATTACCCACTAGTAGTTGCTGGTGGTGGATTATTAGCTTGTATTATTGGTTTACTTATTGTACAAGTTAGAAAAATGGGTGATAATCCTTCTAAAGAATTAAATCTTGCTACTTATATTTCTGCTGGTTTAACTCTTGTAATTGTTGGTGCTCTTTCATATTTAGCATTTGCAAATACAGGAATGGATTTAAAAGAAATCGGATTTAAAGCTGGATGGGCTACTCCTTGGATTTGTTGCGTACTTGGCCTTATAAGCGGTGTTGCTATTGGTATGATTACAGAATTCTATACTTCAGCTGACTTTAAACCAACTAGAACAGTTGCAGAATATGCTGTTGAAGGTGAAGCATTTGTAGTTACAAAAGGTGATGCTGTAGGTTCTAAATCAGTAATGCTTCCTGTTGCTATTATTGGTATTTCATTAGTAATTTCTGCTTCAATTGGGGGTACTTATGGTATTGCTATTGCAGCTTTAGGTATGCTTTCATTCGTAGGTACAACTGTATCAATTGATGCATTTGGTCCAATCGCAGATAATGCTGGTGGTCTTGCTGAATCATGTCACTTAGATCCAGAGGTAAGAAAAATTACTGATAAACTAGATTCTGTTGGTAATACTACTGCTGCTGTAGGTAAAGGTTTTGCAATTGGTTCTGCTGCATTTGCAACAGTATCATTAATCTGTGCTTATGTATCTAACTTAAAAGTTGTTCCAACAATTGATAGTTTTATGGTAATTGCTGGATGTATTATTGGTGGTGCATTAATTGAATTCTTCTGTGCATTACTTACTGATAATACAATTGCATCTGCAAAAGAACTTGCTGATGTTGGTGATAGACAATTATCTGATCCTGCTATTTTAGCTGGTGAAAAAGATCCAGATTATAATGAACTTGTTGCTCTTGCTACTAAAACAGCTCTTAAGAGAATGTTACTTCCTTCTGTTATAGCACTTGCAGTTCCATTTGTTGGTGGGGCTATCTTAGGTCCTGAATTCATTATTGGTGTATTACTAGGTGCTACAGTAGTTGCTATTCCTCGTGCAATCTTCATGGGTAACTCTGGTGGTTCATTTGACAATGCTAAAAAATATATTGAGTCAGGTGCTATCGAAGGTCATGGAAAAGGATCTGCTGCTCATAAAGCTGCAGTAACTGGTGATACAATTGGTGACACTAGAAAAGACGTTGTTGGGGTTGCATTAGATATCTTTATTAAAATGATGTCTACAGTAGCTACAACATTATTCGTTGTCATCTATGCATTACACGAATTATTAGCTAACTTATTCTAAAAAAATATAAAAACTCCTTCTCTTTTAGAAGGAGTTTTTTTAACTATAAAAAAATAAAGTCAAGAGTAAATACTCTTGACTATTTTTGTTCCATTTTTTCAAGTGCAGATACAACAATTAATGATAACGCAACTTTAAGAACAACTTGAACTGCTTTTAATACAGTAAGTTTTTCTAATGTTTCTTCAAGATTTTCTGTAATTACTTTTTCATCATTATAGAAACTATGAAGATTAGATGCTAATTGATTAATATATTGAGGAAGTTTATGAACTAAACGTTTAGTAGCTGCTTCTTCAATAACTGCTGGATATTTGATTAATGTTAAACATAAGTCTTTAATCTTTGTTAAATCTAACACTTTGAACTCTGTTACTGGAGTAAATTCATTACCTAAACTATTCCATTTTTCAAAGATACCAGAGATTCTTGCGTGTGCATATTGTGCATAGTATACTGGATTATCTGTTGATTTTTGTTTCATAAGCCCAAGATCTAAGTCCATGTGAGTTGAAAGTGATTTTTCAACATAGAAATATCTTAAAGCATCTGTTCCAACTTCATTGATTAAGTCGATTAATGTGATTGCTTTACCACTACGTTTACTCATTTTTACTTCTTCACCATTTTCGATTACTCTAACCATTTGAAGAATTTCAACGTCAATTAGATTTGAATCTCCACCCACCATTGATACTGCAGCATGAAGTCTATCGATATAACCATGGTGATCAGCGCCAAGTACATCAATTAGATGAGTATAACCTCTTGATAATTTATTAGCATGATACGCAATATCTGGAAGAAGATAAGTATAACTTCCATCTGATTTAACAATTACTCTGTCTTTTTCATCACGATAAGATGAAGTTTTAAGCCATAAAGCATCTTCATGTTTATAAGTATAGCCTTTATCATTTAGAAGGTTTAATGTGTTTTCTACTGCTTTTGATTCATAAAGTGAAGTTTCAGAGAACCAAGTATCAAATTCAACATTAAATGATTTTAAATCTTTCTTTAAATTATTTAAAAGTTTTTCTGTACCGAACTTTCTAAATAGATTTAAATCGAATTTATCTAAATATTCATCATTATATTGCTTTTTGAATTCTTCCGCAACAGTAATAATTTCTTTACCATGATATCCATCTTCTGGAATGTTTAAAGGTCTTCCAAATAATTCTTCATAACGTGCATAAACTGATTTAGCCATGTTTGTGATTTGGTTTCCAGCATCATTTACATAGTGTTCTCTATTTACTTTGTAACCTGCTTTTCTTAAAATATTTGCAAGTGAAGCACCATATGCAGCACCACGACCATGTCCTACGTGTAAGTAACCAGTTGGGTTAGCAGAAACATATTCTAAACAAATGTGTTCGTTTTCACCAACATTTAAATTACCATAGTTTGAATCTTCTGTTAATACTTGATTAATAATATTAGATAAATAATTTAAATCAAGTGTTAAATTAATAAATCCAGGAGCTACTGCGTCGATTTTTGATAAATGGATTTTGTTAATATCTAGATTTTGACAAATTTCATTTGCAATTACAAGTGGAGCTTTTCTAGCAACTCTTGCAAGACGCATTGCAACGTTAGTTGCGTAATCACCAAAGCTTTTATCTTTTGGAGTTTCTAGGACAATCGCATCTTGATTTGGAATAATTTGATTATCAAGATATCCTAGTTTTTCTATTGTTTCGTAAATTTCCTTACGAATACCATTCATTAATTTATTTAGCATAGTTGTTACCTACTATTTAGTTAAATATTTTTTTAATACTTCAACTTTGTCAAGTTGTTCCCAAGGAAGTGTAACATCAGTTCTACCAAAGTGTCCATAAGCAGCAGTTTGTTTATAGATTGGTTGTCTTAAATTTAGACCTTTGATGATTCCTTTTGGAGTTAAGTCAAAGTTTTCTCTAACGATTTGAATTAATTCAGATTCAGTATATTTTGAACTACCAAATGTATCAATACAAATACTTGTAGGTTCTGCAACACCTATTGCATAAGATAATTGAATTTGTAGTTTTTCTGCAAATCCTGCTGCTACTAAGTTTTTAGCAACATATCTTGCTGCATAACATGCACTTCTGTCTACTTTAGTTGGATCCTTTCCTGAGAATGCTCCACCACCATGAGGTGCATATCCGCCATAAGTGTCAACAATAATTTTTCTACCAGTAAGACCTGTATCACCTTTTGGTCCACCAATTACAAATCTACCTGTAGGATTTACAAATATTCTAGTTTCTTCATCCATTAGTGATGCGTCAATTACTTTGTTAATTACTTCTGTAATCATTAATTCTCTTAAGTATTCTTGTGATACATCTTCATTATGTTGAGTTGATACTACAATAGTATCAATTCTTACAGGATTATTTTGTTCATCATATTCAACTGAAACTTGAGTTTTCCCGTCAGGTCTAAGTTCATTATGTCCTTCTAGTTTTCTTAAATCAGCTAAACGTTTTGCAAGTTTATGTGCAAGCATAATTGGAAGAGGCATGTATTCAGGAGTTTCTTTACAAGCATAACCAAACATCATACCTTGGTCGCCTGCTCCATCGCCATCTTTTACGCCCATTGCAATGTCAGGTGATTGAGAGTCTAAAGAAACAAGTACTGCAAGGTTTTCAGCATCAAATCCAATTTTTCCACGAGTATAACCAATAGATGCAACAGTATCTCTTACAATTTTTTGTACATCACAGTAACCAGTAGTAGTTATTTCACCCATTACCATGACAAGACCTGTAGTAGCGCATACTTCACAAGCTACATGTGCAGAAGGATCTTGTGCCAAAATATCATCTAAGATAGCATCAGAAATTTGGTCACATACTTTATCAGGATGGCCTTCAGTAACAGATTCAGATGTAAAAATTCTTCGTTCTTTTACCATATTTATTTTTCCTTTCTTATTATTAATATTTGTGGCTTTATATATTTTATCATAAAACATGTATTTTTGCAAGAAAATAGTCCAAGAGTATCATATAAAACTTTTGTAGAAATATGAAAAAATAATTTAAAATAAAAAAGTAAAATTAAATATAAAGGAATAATTTAGTAAAAAAAAGTAAAAAAAATAGACCTAAATCTCAATGATTTAATAACTTGTAATATTTTCTAAAATATGGTATAATAAG
>JAZOLP010000085.1:0-5968 GCA_045653225.1 Bacilli bacterium | reverse complement strand
ATTTGGTATAATGTTATAAAGAAATGAGGATATAAAATGTTTAAAAGAATATTATTTATTTGCGCGATAGTTTTTTGTTTATTTATTAGTTCATGTTATGATGAACAAGAAAATGAAGTTAAATACTTTGTATATTTTGATTCAATGAACGGCGAAGAAATTTTAAAAGTAGAAGTTTTAGAAAATGAAACTGTTGAAAAGCATATCCCTTCAGTTAAAGATGGCTATTTGTTTAAAGGTTGGACAAATGATTTTGACACTAATGAATTGTATGATTTTGATAATCCTATAACTGCAAATTTATTTTTATACGCAGTATGGGAAATTGATGAAGAATATTTTAAAAAGGATTATTCATTTTTATTAGATGAGTATATTCCAGATGTAATTACATCTTCTTTAGAATTACCAAAACGTTATGAAGACTTAAACTTAATGTGGAGTACATCTAATACTAACACACTGGATAACTATGGAAAGTTAGCTAAACCTAGAAAAGAAGAAAAGTTGACTGTTTATTTAACTGTTTATGATCGTGGAGAACTTTATAGTTATGAAAAAGAAGTTACTATTGAGCCTATGAAATTTGATCCGCTACCAGAAACTAATGCGGTATTCGGGTATTATTCATCATGGAATTTCTTTGGATATACTGAAAAAATGTTAGAAACTTGTGATGTAGTTAATTTATGTTTTGGTTATGTCACAGCTGATTTTAAAATTGATACTTCAGGTGTTATTTCAGTTATTGATAAAGTTTTAGTTGCAAGAGAAGCAGGTGTTAGAGTTGTGCTTTCAATTCAAGGATATGGTGCTGAAGGCAAGAACTTTAGTAGAGCTGCTGCTACTGAAGAAGGAAGAATTACTTTAGCTGAATCAATGTTAAGAGTTGTTGAAAAGTATCATTTAGATGGTATTGATATTGACTGGGAGTATCCAGGGTATAATACTGGCACTAGTGTTTCTGTGGATAAAGCTAATTATACATTGCTATGTAAACAAATATCTGAAACATTTAAAAATGCAGATAGTGATTACTTAATTACTGCAGCAATTCCTGGTGGCCCTAATGGTCCATATAGATTTGATTTAGGAAATGTCGCTAAATATTTAGATTATATTCATATTATGACTTATGATTTACAATCTGGTTCATCAGCATCACATCATACTGCATTATATGATTCAAATGCAACTATGTCTGGATGTTCAGCTGCATCTTCAGTACAAACATATCTTAATAATGGTGTTCCATACAATAAAATGGTAATCGGTTTGTCATTCTATGGTAAAAGAACAAATGCAACTACTCTTGCTGGTAAAGCAAGTGGTGGTTACAAATCTTTAACATATAATGTTATAGCAAATGATTATTTATCAAGACTTAATCAAGATGTAATATATGGTTATGATGAAGTTGCACAAGCTCCTTATTTATTAGATAAAACAAACGGATACTTTATTACTTATGAGGATGAAAGATCTATTGCTGCAAAGTGTAATTATGCGGTTTCTAATAAATTAGGTGGTGTAATGATTTGGGAAATTGGTCAAGATTCCTCAGATTTACTTATTTCTGCTGTATATGATGGAATGAAAAAATAATAATAGGAGGAAAAAAAATGAAACTTAGATATTTTTGGATTATTACAATTTGTTTTTTTGCGTTATTATTAAATGGATGTAAAAGTAATTGTGGTAATAAAAATAATGGAAACGATGACGAATTAGAAGAATTATTAAAAGATGAAGAGGGCGCTACTTCGTTTAGAGTCTATTTTAACTACATGGATGGTAGTGAATATTTAATGTACAATGTTGACTTAAATAAAGTTGCTGTACGTCCAAATACTCCTTCAAGAGAAGGATATAAATTTATTGGTTGGTATGAAGATAAAAATGGTGTAACACCATATAATTTTAGTAATCCGGTTACTAAATCAATAATGATTTATGCTATATGGGAAGAAGTTCCTTATGTAGATTACACTGACTTATTAAATGAAATTGTACCAGATTCTGTTGAAGATGATATTGAATTACTAACAAGACATCCTCTAAATGATAAAATTAGATTAGCTTGGGTTTCTTCAGATCCTCAAACTATTTCACCAAAGGGTGTAGTTATTCCAGGATATGAAAAAATTACCGTAACACTAACAATGGAAGTTATCGATAATGGTTATTCAACTTTCTTTAGTAAAGATGTAGAAGTACAACCTGTTTCGTTTAGAGATTTACAACCTCAAAGAACTATTTTTGGGTATTATGCTTCATATAATTTTGCTGGATATACAGAAGAACAATTAAAATGTAATGTAATCAATTTAAGTTTTGCTTATGTAAATAGTGACTACAGTTTAGATATGACATCATTAAATGATAATATTTTATATGGTGCATTAGCTGCTAGAAAAAAAGGCGTTCGAGTTGTTTTATCAATTCAAGGTTATGGTGATGCAACTAAGAATTTTAGTAATGCTGCATCAACTCCTGAAAATAGAGCAAAATTTATTAGTAACATTTTAAAAGTAGTTGAGAAATATCATTTTGATGGTATCGATTTAGACTGGGAATACCCAGGTTGGTTTACACCTTCAAAGAAAGATTCCGAAGCTGAAAAGTATACAGCTCTTTGTAAAGAATTAAGCGAAGCTTTAAAAGCTTCTAATGAAAATTATTTATTAACAGCTGCATTACCTGGTGGTTCTGAGGGTCACAAACGTTTTAATTTAGCTGAATGTTCAAAATATTTAGATTTTGTTCACTTAATGACATATGACTTAGAAGCTTCTTCAAAAGTTTATCACCATACAGCTTTATATGCTAATGTTGGTAAGGGTACTGCAACAGAAGCATCAGCAGATTCTACTGTTCAAATTTTCAAATTAAAAGGTGTTCCTGCTGAAAAAATTGTAGTTGGTATTGCATTTTATGGTAAATATACTGTTCCTGCAAACAAAACTAATGGTGGTCTTGGAGGAGATTCAAGCAATCAAAAATACACTACATTAACATATGGCCGTATTAAGAGTATGTTCTTAAATAGAGTTGGTAAAGGTGTAACTGAATATTGGGATAGTATTTGTTATGCGCCTTATCTATATGATGCTGATAATAACTATTTCATCACTTATGAAAATACTCGTTCAATCAACGAGAAAGCTAAATATGTTAGAAAGAATGGTTTAGCTGGTGTAATGATTTGGGAATTAGGCGAAGATTCTGAAGATAAAGAATTAATGAATGCTGTAATTACAAGTATGAGATAATTTAAAAAGCTCTAAAGATTATAATACTTCTTTAGAGCTTTTTATCTAAAAGGAGAAAAAATGAAAAAAATATTAGAAGGATATAATGAATTTGTAGAACAATTTGAAATGGTTGGTTCTAATGTTGTGTTTTTAAGTAAAGAAGGATATTTAGAAACTTGTTCAACAGGTTATGCTAATATTTGGAAAAAAGAACTTTCACATGTAAATTCAATATACCGAATTGCATCGATATCAAAGGTTATTGTCGCGATAGGTTTATTAAAGTTATATGAAAAAAAATTAGTAGACTTAGATGAAGATATTTCTAAATATTTAGGATTTAATGTGCGTAATCCTTTATTCCCTGATGATAAAATAACATTAAGAATGGTGTTAACACAAACATCATCAATAATTGATGATGGTATATTTGAAGATGGAATCTATAAAGGATATGATGGATCTAATTGTACAGATGATTATATTCCATTAAAAGAACTTTTAACAGTTGGAAGTAAACATTTTTATAAAGGATACAGTGATAAAAAACCAGGTACAGAATTTATGTATTCAAATTTAGGGTGTGGTATCTTAGCTTGTGTATGTGAGAAAATAACAAATAAATATTTTCCTGATTATATAATTGAAGTTTTATTAAATCCGTTAGAAATATATTCTGGTTTTAGACTTGAGAATATTAAATATAAAGAAAACTTAGTTGGACATTATAATTATGATAATAATGAGTTTAAATTATATAGAGATTATGATAGTTTTAAGAAAGTTCAATGTTTAAAATATCCATTAGGTGAAAACTATAGAGGTGTTGCTGGAGGATTGTATATTACATCTATTGATTTAGCAAAAATAATGGGAATGTTAATGAATAAAGGTGTATATCGAGGGATAAGAATATTAGAAGAAAATACTGTTTTGGAAATGGAAAAAGTACAATGGGAAGGAATACCTAGTGATCCTACTTATCGTAAAAAAGGTCTTCAAATGATTATTATGGATCAATTTACCAAATCTCCATTAAAAGGTCACTTTGGAAATGCATATGGACTTAGAAGTTTTATGTTATATAATGAAAATGGTGGTATAATATTCTTATGTAATGGTGCAAATTTCATTAATGATGTTGAACATATGACTATATTACAAGAAAAAGTAATTAAGTATTTAGTTCAAAAAACTAACATTTAATTTTAGAAGGTGTAAATTATGAAAAAATGTTTTACAATTAATCAGATGAGAAAAAGAGAAAATTTTATTGATTATATGTCTTTATTAGAAAATAATTATTATCAAGCAATCGAGCTGTTTTATCCATATAATCAAAGTTCTGAGCAAATGAAACAATATACATGCTCTGTTAAAGAAATAATCCAAAAATATCCTAATGTTGAATTGGTTTTACACTTACCACATGGTCTTTATAATGGATTATGCTTAGATGAACATCTAGAATTAGGCTCAGTTGAAATTATGAAAGGTGGCATGAGATATGCCGCAACGTTTAACGTAAAGAAACTAACTCTTCATTTAGGACATATAGATAAAAATATAAACAGAGAAGTTTATTTTGATAAATTAGTTCCGATTTTAAACGATTTATGCGATTATGCTGAAAAATTTGATCAATATATTATGATTGAAAATATGCCAGCCAGTCATGAATTTGGATATTCTCCTTTTGAATTATTAAAACTATTTGAATTAGTTAATAGGAAAAATTTAAAATTTATTTTTGATACAGGTCATGCTCATGTAAGTGAATTTGATGATTTTAGTTATCTTTATATTCTAAAAGACTATTTAATGCATATACATTATAGTGACAATGATGGTACTAGAGATGCTCACACTCGAGTTCATAGCGGTACTTATGATTTTGATAAACATTTCGAAATATTAAAAGAAATAAATTATCAAGAGCTACATTGTATGGAAATTTTACATCAAAATGCTAATGATTTAATAGAAATAGCAAATGATATAAAAGAATACGAGGAGTAACATGAATAGTCATTTTAAAAAAATTGGATATGGTATTTTAATTGGTATAAGCAATTTAATTCCAGGATTTAGTGGTGGAACGATGGCACTTATTCTTGGAATATTAGAAGAACTTACAGAATCAATAAGTATGTTAATTAAACATCCATTTAAAGTTGTAAAAAACCTATGGAGTATATTGTTAGGAATTTTTATAGGTATAATCTTTTCTGCATTTACTGTCGTAAAGTGCTTAGCAAATTGGCCTTTTTTAACTGCAAGTTTTTTTGTAGGTTTAGTATTTTCTTCAATACCAATTGTAAATAAGGAAATTAATGAACAAGAACCTAAAATAAAAGAAATAATTAGTTTCTTTTTGTGTTCAATTATTACTATATTATTGCCTTTTTTACAAAAGTTAGGCTTTTTAGTAGATTTAAATAATCCAAGTTTTTTTATAATGATTTATGTATTTGTTGTATCAATAGTTTCCGCAGCAGCAATGATTATTCCTGCAGCTAGCGGTTCGTTGATTTTATTAGCATTTGGACTTTTTTCAAATATTATAATAATACTTAATAAATTTTTATCATCTATAATAATATTTGACTTTGAAAATATTATTCCTTTATTAAAAATAATAATCCCATTTTTACTTGGTTGTTTAATTGGTGTTGTTGTTATTTCTAAAATTATGACTGTAATGTTTAAAAAGT
>JAZOLP010000084.1:0-3627 GCA_045653225.1 Bacilli bacterium | reverse complement strand
AACATTATGTTCAGATAGTTACGCAACAAAAGAACAACTGCAAGAGCATATTAATGAAATAAAAAATACTCTTACAAATGTAAGAGTATTTTTTTAGAAACATTTAAATAAATCTGAAATCAATACAACAACAAATAATCCCATTAATAACATGAAACCAATATTGTGAATTGTGTTTTCAACTTTTGGTGTTGGTTTTTTCTTAGTTACACCTTCATAACCTAAGAATGCAAGTCTACCACCATCTAATGCTGGGAATGGGAATAAGTTAAGTAACCCAATATTAACAGATAATAATCCTGTCCAATATAAAATTTGATAGAATGAATCTTCACCTTTTACAAGTTGTGTAAATAAGTTTAAAATCCCTACTGGACCAGATAAATCTGTAAGTTTAACGCCTGAACCTTTTTTGAAGAATAATCCAAGTGTTTTAAAAATTTGAATTGAAGCTTCACCTGTTTGAACCCAAGGCATATAAAGCGATTTAACTAAACTTCTATTTGAACCAGTTGATACACCCATCATAACTTTAGTTTGAGGAATATTAGAAGTATCAAGCATATCAGCTGAATATGTTGTTACAACATAACTTAACGCTTCAACTGATCCATCTTCTTTAGTTCTATTTACATAGAATGTAACTTCTTTTGATTCAGTGAAACTGTTAAAGAAAACAAGTAAATCAGTAATACCATTAATTTCAGTACTATCTAATTTAATAATTTCATCCCCTGGTAAAAGGCCAGCTTTACCAACTTTAGTTTCACTCATTTGAGATCCATAATCTCCAACTATTACTTTATTATCTGGTGTTTCTTTATCATATTTTAATACCATTTCAACTGAATAAACAAACACTTGAGGTTCAATAATAGTTGTAACTTTTTCATTATTATTTGAAGAATCTAAATATACTACTTCAATAGTACCATTTTGTGAAATTCCTTGTCCAGTTGCTACAACAGCTAAGTATTCACTTAAATCATTCCAATCTTCAAGAATAACACCATTAATAGAATAAATACTATCTCCATTTTCAATGCCAGCAGTTAATGATGGTCCTGAAACTTCAGCAACTTTAGTGCTAGATGTATCTGCATAACCAAAACATACACCCATAATAAAGAAAACGATAATTGCAAGAACAAAGTTCATTAAAGGACCAGCAAGTACACTAAAGAAACGATTCCAGAAAGGTTTATAAGCAAAAGTTCTATTTTTAGGAGCAATTTGCATTTCTTCTTTCTTAGTAACATTCATCATTGCATCACGTTTAACAAAGTATTTTGATACAACATGTTCATCATTTTCTACTTCAATGAATAACTCATTTTCACATGCTTCTAAAGTACCAGACAAATCATAACTTACAAGTTTATATGTAGGTAAGTCACTATATTTAGGATTATCTAAATTAATAATGATTTTTGTTACATAATCACCTTCAATAACTAATTTAACATTTTTTACATCTTTTAAAGCATCAAATTCAACTTCTTCTCCAGCCATTGCAACATAACCACCAAATGGAATTGCACGAATAGAGAACATAGTCTCACCTTTTTTAGTTTGCCAAATTAATGGCCCCATACCAATCGAAAATTCATGACATAAAATTCCTGATTTCTTAGCAACTAAGAAATGTCCACCTTCATGAATTAATACAATGATACCAAGCACAATTACAAAAACAATGATACCTAGAAGACCATATAATAATTGTGACCAATCAATATTCTTAAAAAATTCTAATAAATTCATTTAATCAACCTTTCTATCTATATTTAGTAAGAATTTGAATTCTTACTAATTCATCGACACTCATTATTTTAGGAATGGTTAAATCCCCTAATGAGAATTTTTCATAAATTGGATTATCTAAAGTTTCTTTAACAATTTTTTCAATATCTAAAAAAGAAATTTTACCTTCTAAGAATAATCCAACTGCAACTTCATTTGCAGCATTTAAAATTGTAGGATAAATATTACCTTTATTAATAGCTTCAATTGCATAACCTAACATTGGATAACGTTCAATTGATAACTCATCAAAATGAAGAGTACCAACTTTTAATAAATCAAGTCTTTCAACAAGTTCGGTATATGAGTGACTTGGATATTCAAGTGCATATTTAATTGGGAGTCTCATATCGCTTGTAGCCATTTGAGCGAACATTGATCCATCTTTAAATTCAATTAAAGAATGAATTATACTTTCTTTATGCATTATATAAGCTATCTTTTCCATTGGTAAATCAAATAAATAATGAGCTTCAATAAGCTCAAAGCCTTTATTCATCATTGTAGCAGAATCAATTGTAATTTTAGCACCCATATTCCAATTAGGATGATTTAAAGCATCCTCTTTTGTAACATTAACAAGTTCTTCACGACTTTTATCTCTAAAAGATCCTCCTGATGCAGTAATTATGATTCTTTCAACTTCAGAAATATCATTACCATTTAATAATTGGAATATAGCACTGTGTTCACTATCTATAGGAATAATATTAACACCAATTGCTTTAGCTTTTGCCATTACTATTTCTCCACCAATTACTAAAGTTTCTTTATTTGCTAAATAAACATCTCTACCTACTTCAATTGCACTTAAAGTTGGAGTAAGACCAACAGACCCAACTAAAGCATTAATAACTTTAGGACATAAACAATTATGAGTTGCAACATTTTGAAGACCTTTATTTCCGAAAGTAACACTAACCTTAGGAAAAGCTTCCTTAATTCTGTTTGCATCTAATTCCTCAATAGCACAAACTAAATCAGGTTCAAATTCTTCAACTATTTCTAATGCTTTATTTATATTATGACCAAAACTAAATGCTGCAAGTCTATAAACATCTCTTTTTTCTCTAATCAAATCAAGAACTTGACTACCAATAGAACCTGTTGCACCTAATAAACATAACTCTATCATAGAACAACTCCTATTAAAGCAAGAATAATAAAAAATACACATGATGTGATAATTAAACTATCAAAACGATCCATAACACCACCATGGCCAGGGAATAAATTACCATAATCTTTAATTCCATATTCTCTTTTTAACTTAGATGCAATCAAATCACCAATTTGACTAATTACAGTTAACATTAAAGAAATCATAATAACAATAATAATATTTAAGAAAAGATTATTAATTCCAAATAAATCAAAACCTATTAAAACTTCAGATAAAATTAAAATTAAACTACCCACAATAGTACCACAAACACTACCGCCAATAGCACCTTCAACACTTTTATTTGGAGATACACTAGGAATTAATTTATGTTTACCAATTCTACATCCAATTGAATAAGCACCTACATCAGTAAAAGTAGTAGTTAAATAAATATATAAGAAAACAACTAAACCACTTAAATTAATATCTAAACTACCAATTACTAAATTATTCACAGAATAAATATGAATGTTTCTAATTGCAGCAACAATAATAAAGCTTGCACCGCCATATAAAATTGCTCCAATATAATAAAAGGCATCAGTAACTTTTAATTCATTATATACTAGTGATGCAATTAAATTAAGAATAATTATTAATAATATACTAAATAAAATAAATCTATCACCGTTAAAAACAATAAGTAAATCAGGAATGAT
>JAZOLP010000083.1:0-4898 GCA_045653225.1 Bacilli bacterium | reverse complement strand
TTGATTTTCTTAAAAAATCAATAGTAAAAGTTGAATTGTTAGGATTATTAATATCTTTAATTTTCCCATTATAAAACAAATAATCATTTATGAATATTCTTAAATGTAAATTATTCATTAAAATTTTATTTTCATCAATATAAGAAAAGTTAAATTCATATTGTTTGTTTTTTTTGCTAAATATTTCAATAAAATATTCAGTTGAATCTCCCGGCAACAAACACAAGTCATTAAACTCTAGTATTTGTTTGCCATCATCTTGAATAATAATTTTAATATCATTTACCGAATTAAAATAAAAATAGAAAGATACTATTACACATAAAAAAGATATTATTATAATAGTTAAGTTAATATAATAATTTATTCTACTCTTTTTATAAACCATATTCTACTCCATAAGAAATATTTAATTTTCTATTATAATATATCTAGTTATTAATGAAAAAAATGTCATAAATTAAACTGTATTATTATTTTTTTAATAAAAAAACTCATTCTAAAATGAATTCATTTTAGAATGAGTCTTATTTTTTTATTCAAATTTAAGGTTTGCATCACCTTGAGTAATATCACCAGTGATAGTAACATAACCTCCAAGTTCAGCATTTTCAAAATAAGTTTTAACACTTAAATCACGATAGATTAAAATATAGTAGTCACAATCTGAAAATTCACATGCAACATCAACATTTTTAAGTCCAGTAATCTTATATTTATTAACAGATGAATCAAATGTTAATTTAATAACATAGAAGTTAATAAATGTAGATGCCTTATCCATTTGATCATTTGAATAAGCAATAACAGTAGAATCATATACAGTCCACACACCAGTGTTATATGCACCAACATGAAGTTGACCATCTACTTCTGGAGTTGATGGAGTTGGTTCTGGTTCGCTTGGAGTAGTAGTACCTGAACCTGTATTACCATCACCTTCTTTAAACATAATTGTTACAGGAAAACCAGCGCTTTCGTCAAATTCAGCAATACATCCAACAGTCACATCTTTTAATTGAGTTTTTAATGCTTTAGAATCTTCATGCGAATCTGAAATAATAATAACTAAATCACATGAATATGATGTTGAATTTCCAGATTCTTGAATCTTAGTAACGTAATATTTACCATTTTCTGCATTCTTAGTAAGTTCAATACGATGACTAAATGTTGGATTAGTAAATGATGATGGAACTAAGAATACTTCTGTTGCGTAAACTCCCCAGAAATTTGAATTTGCTGTTGCAGTAACCATACCTACAACACCTTCAGGAAGCGGTTCTTGATGTTCTACTTCAATTTCTTTATCAAATGAAATGCTATAATAATCTTTAATAGCTTTTTCAGCAATTAATGATAATAGGTTAGCACCTTTTGCATTATAATGAAGAGAATCTTCAAGATAAATCATATAGTTATCAGTTACAACATATTCATCAAGAGGAACAATTCCACATTCATATGTTGTAGCAAGTTCTCTTAATTTAGCATTATATAAAACTCTATTTGCTTCTGTGTAGCTACCACCAGAATATGCAGTATATCCTAAAGTTGTTAAGAATATTTGTGCATCACATCTTGCATTAATTTTTGTAATAATATTTGTAATAGCCTTTTCTAAATCAGCAATTGTTCTACTACTTCCTAAGTCATTAGTACCTAAATATACAATAACGATATCTGGATCACCATTTTCATCGATTGTATTAATTCTGTAATCTGATTGACCAGCAGAATTTCCACTACCACAAGCTTGAGAACCACTCCAAGAGTTATTAACACCTAAAACCATATTATTATTTTTGATTAACTTATACCACCAAGTTAAATCAACAGTTTTAATAGAATGAGAATATCTAGGATAGAAAAATTCATTTTCTCCACCATAATAACTATTCATTTCAGAACCTTCAGCGTAGAATGTAGAAATACTATCACCTAAGAATGAAATTTTTAAACCATCAAGAGTAGTAATTTCTGTTTTAATTTCCTCTTCATCAAATAAAGCTGTATAAACTACATCATCAGTAACTTTAGAAATAGTTTTATCCCAACCTTTGAAAATATAATTAAATTGTTCTGTAGATGGTTTAACAGGATCGCTTGGTGCAACAGGCATTGTACCATAATCAACAGTTTCTTCTTTTAGTACTTCACCATCATAATTTACAAATTGATAAGTGTATTGATTTTTAATTTTTGAATAACTTGCAGTAAATGTAATATTTTCAGTAACTATAGTTGTATCTTTATCCCAGCCCGCAAAGCTATAAGTATATTCTTGTGTTGGAGTTTTTGTAGGATTTTCTGGATAAACAATTTCACTACCATATTCAACTGTTTCTTCTTTTAATACTTTACCATCTTCATCAACAAACTTATAAGTATAAGTATTTTTAGTAGTAGTAAATTCCGCATTAAACACTTCATTTTTAGTAAGTGTAGTCGCATCATTATCCCACCCGCTAAATACATAAGTGTTTTCTAATGTTGCAGGTTTAGTAGGATTTTCTGGGTAAACAATTTCACTACCATATTCAAGTGTTTCTTCTTTTACAACATTTCCTTCAACAATAAACTGATAAGTATAAGAATTAATACTGAATTTTGCAGTAAGTACTGTATCACTTAAGAATCCACTCTTACCATCAACTAAAACTTCACCATTATACCAGCCTAGGAATGTATAACCTTCTTTAGATGGAACATTAAGTTCTACACTAACTTCTTTTTCAACAACAATTTCTTCGAAAACTGTGCCATCTTCTAATTTTAAAGTTACAGTATATTCTTTTGCTTTACAAGCAGTCATCATAAATACTGAACAAATCATTAAAAATAATACAATAATTTTTTTCATGTTTTCAAGATTTCCTTTCTTTAAAAATAACATACTAAATATAATATTACTTTTATAAACATAATCCACTAATAAAGTAGACATAAAAATATAAAATTTTTCTTATATCTATTTAAAATTATAACATATTTACTTCATTTTTAAAATTAATATAATAAATTTTTCAAATTAAAAATAAAAAGATGGTTTCCCATCTTTTACTTTTTGATTAAACAAACGATATTTTCTACATGGGTCATAAGACCAAATGGTATATTTTATGCCAAAAACGGGAGTTGTAAAGCTAAAAGGTATATTTATTCTATACTTTTCACATAGTCTTCTTCAAGTATAGAAAACCTGTTAAAATACGCTACCTCATCAAGATTGTAAACCCCTGTATCATTCGCATGAAAACAAACATAGATGATATTTAACGTTTCGGGGTTATATATTACTTTTTCAATATCTGCCCACCCTACATTCGGTTCAACATCATCTTCACGGTGATATATTTCATAGGAATCTTGAAAGACGATTTCCGTATACCCATTCGAGTAATAAGCATCTTTTTTGTAAAGATAATCGGGATGATCCTCAGCATTTTTAATAAGTTGGTAGAATTGTTCTTCGGTCACCGATATATCAACGAAAATTTCATAACAAATATCCATTAAAGCATATAATGTATATGAATAACTGTTTACTTGATAATCTTCAATTGAATCAGGTAAAAACGTAGGAATATCTAAATAAGTTTCCCATTTACCATATTTTTTAGGATTAGTAACATATTTAGCGCCCCAAACCTTATTACAACTTGTTAAAGTTATTGCTATTATAATAATTAAACATACTAAAACAAATCGATATTTTTTCATAGTTTTCTCCTAATTTATTTTTTACTTAAACATACAATATTTTCTATATGACTTGTGTGTGGAAACATATCAACTGGTTGAATTGCTGTTATTTGATAACCATTTTCTAGTAATGTTTTTAAATCTACAACTTGAGTTCTAGGATCACAGGAAATATAAACTATTTTCTTAGGATTTAATTTAATAGTTGCATTTAAGAATCTTGCATCTGAACCTTTTCTTGGTGGATCCATTATTAAAACATCTACTTTTTCTTTTTTAACAGCCATATTTTTCATAAAATTAGATGCATCATCACAAAAGAAATGAACATTTTTTATATTATTCATTTTTGCATTTTGAATTGCATCATTTACCGCATCTTTTACAAGCTCTACACTAATAACTTTTGAAACTTTATCGCTTGCAATAAGTCCGATAGTTCCAACACCACAATATGCGTCAAATAAAACATCATTTTTAGATAAGTTCGCAAGTTCAAGTGCTTTAGTGTAAAGTACTTCACATTGTGAAGAATTAATTTGATAAAATGACTTTGAAGAAATTTTAAATTTCTTTCCAAGCAATACATCAATAATATAACCTTTACCAAATAAAACTTTTTCTTTTTCACCAAGGACTGCACTAGTTTTACGATTGTTTACATTTTGAATAACTGTTGTAATATCTTTACATCTAGAAGTTAATGCTTTTACAAAGTTTTGACACCCTGGAAAAATTTCAGATCCTGTTACAATTACAACCATTACTTCTTTTGTAGAAGCGCTTCTTTTAACTAGTACATGTCTTATTAAACCAGTTCCTCTATCTTCATCATATGCGTTATATCGCATTTTAATCATTAATTCTTTAATAATACCAACGATTTTATCACTTAATTCATCTTGAACTAAACATGTGTCGAATTCCACTAAACGGTGTGAAGATGCTTCATAAAATCCGCTTGCGATACGAGATTTACCACCTTTAACATTTTTAAACACGATTTGATTTTTATTACGATAGTGATATGGTTCTTTCATTCCTAAACATTCATTTACTTTATAATACTTATTAAATGTTTCGAAGAATAGATTTTCAACTAAATATGTTTTCATTTTTAGTTGTTCTGCATATTTTATATGTAATAAATTACAACCACCACATTTATTATAAATTCCACATTCAGGTTTAAT
>JAZOLP010000082.1:0-1538 GCA_045653225.1 Bacilli bacterium | reverse complement strand
ACAAACTGTTCCTGCATGTATTACAGGTGGTGTTTCACTAATTTTATATGGTTTCATCGCATCAAGTGGTGTTAAAATGATTATTAAAGAAAATGTTGATTTTAATAATACAAAAAATATTATTGTAGCATCAGTAATTTTAGTTGTAGGTATTGGTGGTTTAGTACTAGGATTTGGTGGATCAAGTGAAGGTTATACTATCTCTGTTTCAGGTACAGCTGTAGCAATGATTCTTGGTATTTTAATTAATTTATTTATTAAAGATAATACAAAATAAGATATAAAATAATAAAAAGAAGATCATTTATTTAAAATGATCTTTTCTTTTTTTTAAAATATTGACATATATAAAGATAAGTGTTATATTATTTGTGTATTTGGAGGAAACAAAAATGAAATGTAAAAATTGTAATGCAGAATTATTAGAAGGAAGTTCATTTTGTCCATATTGTGGGTCAAAATGTGATAGTCCTGAAGTTGAAATTTTAAATAAATATGAAATTCCTAACGAAAAACAAGCTGAAGAAAAAGATACTGAAGCAGGCTGTTGGGAATCTTTTGCAAATGTATCTAGAATTTTAGGTATTGTAACAATGTCTACTTTCTGGATTCCAATTTTTGGTTTATTTGCAATGCTTCCTGGTATTCCTGGTATTGTATTTGGTGCTTTAGGTAAACGTTCAAAGAAATATGGCGTTAGTGATACTGCATCAAGTGGATTTATAAAATCATTACTAGGTACAATTTTATCTTTTGTTGCATATATTTTCTGGATTTTCGCAATAGCTTCTTGTGCTAACTAATCATAGTTGTAAATTATGAAAAAGCAATCATTAGGTATAAAGGTAAAAGGATTCACAGGCGGTATAATTACAGGTGTAGTATTTTGTTTGCTAATAACTTTATTAATATTTTTAGGAGTTATAATAAGTGGTTTTGATTTTAGAGTTCTAATTTTATTTTTGATGTGCCTAGGTGGAACTATCGCTATGGTATGTTTATTAGTTAAGGTTTTGAAACAACCTAAAATAATATTAGAATATGATGATAAAAATTTATATTTTAATGAATATCAAAAAACTACTATAATTCCATTAAATGAAATAAGAGAAGTTCAAGCAATAAAAGAACAACCATATAGATGCCCAGAACCATTTGAATTTGGAAATATTATTATTATAAAAATAAGTGGTTTAAAACTTATTATTGGTAAAATTTATGATGTTGACAAAGTAAAGGAAAAAATATTAGAATTAAAAAACAATATACAATAAAAAAATAGAAGTTAAATACTTCTATTTTTTCATTTCATTTGGATTCCAATCATTGGTCTTTTTTGTTTGGAAATTAGTGTCCCTGGTATCGTTTTTGGTTTACTCGGAAAACGATCTCAAATTGCTCTTGGATTCTTTGCTCCACTTACTTTAGTATTACAAACTGTTCCTGCATGTATTACAGGTGGTGTTTCACTAATTTTATATGGTTTCATCGCATCAAGTGGTGTTAAAATGATTATTAAAGAAAATGTTGATTTTAAT
>JAZOLP010000081.1:0-5990 GCA_045653225.1 Bacilli bacterium | reverse complement strand
CGAAAAGATGAACAAGAAAATGAAAATGTACCAACAAAAAAACAATAAAGCGAAGTTAAGGTTACAAAAGGATTAAAAAGAGGTTATCAAATAATTATTAAACATGCTATTTATGATCAAAAGAAATTAAATAAGTATTTAGCTTATACACAAGAATTTTATCCAGGTAAAGATTTAGTTTTAGAATTTTCTATTATTAACGCTTTAGATACTGAAAATATAATTAATCCATCACTTCAAAATACATCTAAATTTGCTTTGAACAATATAAAAATGTTATGTGATGATTTAAACTTTAAAGATTATATTGAAGAACTTATTAATGATAAATTTATAGATGTTTCTAATAATGAAGATTTTGAACAAAGTTTAGAAAAAGTTAAGTTATATATTAAAAAGGTTAAAACAAGAAATATTAAAAATCGTATTATTCGTGGGGACGAATCTGCGATTAAAGAATTTACTCAGTCAAAAAAAGACGAAAATAACATATAAAGGGGTTAAAATGGGGTATGTTGAATTTAAAAAAATATAAGGAACAAATTAATAAAATATTAAATTTTGAAAAAGAATTTCACTATATAACCCAAAGTTATATTAGTGAAATTTTTGAAAATGAAAGCAATATTTTGCTAGATGAAGTAGAAGAGTATTTAAAATCATTAAATATCGATGTCGTTCATGATATATCAGATGAAGAGCCAAGCGATGATGAATTATTAAATGTATGTTCATTAGATTCATTTGATGAATATGAATTTAATTCAAATGATAATATTAATGTTAATGATTTAGTTAAAATTTATTTAAATGACATTGGTAAAATACCTTTATTGGATTCAAAACAAGAATTAAGTTGTGCCAATGATATTAAAGAAGGTATAAAAGCTGAAAAAGAATTAGCTGAAAATAAAAACCTTACTAAAGAAAATAAACAAATATTAAGAAAAGTAGTTTATATAGGTTTAGAAGCTAGACAACTTTTAATTGAATCTAATTTAAGACTAGTTGTTTCTATTGCTAAAAGATTTGTCAATAGAGGCCTTTCGTTTATGGATTTAATCCAAGAAGGTAATATCGGACTTATAAAAGCAGTTTATAAATATGATCCTTCTAGAGGATTTAGGTTTTCTACATATGGCACATGGTGGATTAGACAAGCAATATCTAGAGCAATAGCTGATAAAGGACGACTTGTTAGATTACCTGTTCATATGAGTGAAACGGTTAATAAAGTTGTAAAAGAAAAGAATCATTTAACACAAATCTTAAAAAGAGATCCTACAAATGATGAACTTGCAAAACATCTTAATATTCCAGTAGAACGTTTAGAATATGTTTTTCAAGTAGCTCAAGATGTAGTATCGTTAGATGCAAATGTTGATGTAGAAGAGGATACTTTCTTAGTAGATATTATACCTGATATAACTGCTGTTAATCCAAGTGCTTATTTAGAAAATTTAGAATATAAAAACAAAATTGATAAGATGTTAAAGACTCTAACTCCACGAGAAGAACGTATTATTAAACTAAGATATGGTTTAGAAGATAACACTATTCATACTTTAGAAGATATTGCACTTGAGTTTGGAATTACAAGAGAAAGAGTAAGACAAATAGAAGTAAAAGCTATTAGACGTCTTAGACATCCAGCAAGATTAAAAATTATTAAATAGAAAGGAATACATTATGGCTTCATCAGTTAGATTACTTGCAGCATTAGAATGGATTAATAAAAATGATTTATTAGCTGATATTGGCTGTGATCATGGTTATTTAGCAATTGAAGCTTTAAAAAAGGGTGTTCCTTTTGTACAACTTATTGATAATAAAGAAGGACCACTTAATGTTGCAAAGAAAAACTTAAGTGAAGATATTTATAAAGATAAAACAATTTTTACTCTAGCAAGTGGGTTATTAGAATTAAATCCCAACATTAATTGTGTTGCAATTTTAGGTATGGGCGGTGAACTAATTTCACAAATTTTAGAAGAAGGTAAAACAAATTCAAATAATGTTAGTAAATTTATTTTAGAAGCTAATACTAAAATACCATTATTAAGAAAATATTTATTTTTAAATAATTATGAAATAATATCGGAAAAAATTGTTAAAGAAAATAATAAATTTTATGAATTGATTTTATGCAATAAAACAAATAAATCATTTAAATATAATGAATTAGATTTAGAATTTGGTCCAATTCTAAGAAAAGAAAAAAGTTCATTATTTATTGAAAAATGGACTAACGTTTATAATAAATATCAAAATATAATAAAAAAATCAGAGATTATCCCTGATAAATTAGTTGCTAACTGCAAAATGATTGAGGAAGTATTATGAAAGTAAAAGAAATTGTAGATTTTTTATTAGAAAAATATCCATTAGAACTTGCTAGTTCATTTGACCAAGGTAAAGTAGGGTTACAATTTGGTTCTATGTCAAAAGAAGTAAAGAAAGTTATGATATGTTTAGATGGAACATCAGATGTTGTAGAAGAAGCTATTTTAAATAATGTTGATTTACTGATTTGTCATCATCCTTTCTTATTTAGTCCAATTTTAAATTTAGATTATAATTCACCAATTGGTAAAAAAATGGTAAAAGTTTTTAAAAATGAACTTAATATTTTTGCTATGCACACAAATTTTGATTGTGCAATAGATGGAATGAATGATCATCTTGCAAAACTTTTAGAATTAAAGAATGTTTATTCAGTACCTGAAATACCTACAAATGATTCTTTTATGAGAATCGGAGAAATTGATAAGATGACTTTAGCTGAATTTGCATATTATGTAAAAGAAACTCTTAATGAAGAAACTGTTAGAGTTGTAGGAGATTTAGATAAAAATGTTAAAAAAGTAGCAGTTTTAGGTGGCTCTGGTGGTAGTTTTGCAGTTTCAGCAAAGAAACTAGGGTGTGATTGTATTATTACTGGTGAAGTTAAACAAAATAACGCAATCGATGCAATAGAATATAATATGGCTATAATTGAAGTTAGTCATAGTGTTGAAGCTTTATATAAACAATATATTAAAGATATTTTAAGTTCAAAATTTACTGATGTAGAATTTATTTTAAGTGAAAAAGATGTTAACCCGTTTAAATGTCTATAGGTGTTATTATGGAATTTGATCAAAATAAATATCATAACTATGTCAGAATTTTAAATGAAGAATTAGTTCCTGCGATGGGGTGTACAGAACCTATTGCGATAGCATATGCAGGTGCTTTAATGAGAGAAAATTTAAATGGATTACCGACTAAGATTGTTATTAGTGTTAGTGGCAATATAATAAAAAATGTTAAAAGTGTAACTGTTCCAAATACATTAGGACTTTGCGGTATAGATACTGCATGTGTTATTGGTGTGCTTGCTGGTGATGCGTCAAAGAAACTTGAAGTTATAGCAAATGTTAAAAAAGAAGAAGCGAAAAAAATACCTGAATTTATAAATAATACAGAAATCATTATTAATCATGCCCAAACTGATCATACTTTATATATTGAAGTAATTGGTTATTTAAATACTGATTTTGTTAAAGTAATCATTGAAGATGCTCATACTAATGTTTCATTAATAGAAAAAAATAATAAAATTATTTATAAAAATAATAAAGAAATAGTTAAACAAAAAGTTGAACTTGATCATTCAGTGTTAAATGTAGAAGATATTATTAAGTTTGCTGATTGTGTTAACATAGATGATGTAAAAGAAAAACTAGATCTACAAATTAAATATAATATGGCTATCGCAGAAGAAGGATTAAAAAATAATTATGGAGCTAATATTGGTAAGACAATTCTTAAATATTCTAATAATTCTGTAACAGATAAAATGAAAGCTTACGCAGCAGCTGGTAGTGATGCAAGAATGAATGGTTGTGATATGCCAGTTGTGATTAATAGTGGAAGTGGCAATCAAGGCATTACTGCTAGCGTACCATTAGTTATTTTTGCAAAAGAATATAATTATTCAAAAGAACAATTATATAGAGCATTAGTTGTTTCTAATTTATGTACTATTCATATTAAACATAGTATTGGTAAATTATCTGCTTTTTGTGGCGTTGTAATAGCTGGAGCTGGTTGTGGAGCTGGAGTTGCATATTTAGAAGGTGGTACTTTCAGAGATGTAGCTCATGCGTTAGTAAATGCTTTAGCGATTATTAGTGGGGTTGTTTGTGATGGTGCTAAATCATCATGTGCTGCTAAGATAGCCTCAAGTGTTGAATCAGGTGTGCTAGGATACTTTATGTTTAAAGATGGTAATCAATTTGTCTGTGGAGATGGCATTGTAAAAAAAGGTGTTGAAAATACTATTAAAGCTATTGGAACTTTAGCTCGTGTAGGTATGTGTGAAACTGATAAAGAGATTATTGAGTTAATGATTAATAAATAAAAAAAGAGTCTATTTCCAAAGAAATAGACTTTTTTTTAGAATAATATTATTCTTCTACGATTGCACCCATTGGACATGCAGATTCACAAGCAGCACAGTCTACACATTGACTTGCATCAATAGTATAGATATCGCCTTCATGAATACATTCAACAGGACATTCAGCTGCGCAAGCACCACATGCTACGCATGCATCAGTAATTTTTCTTGGCATAATAACTTACCTCCATGTCAAAAATATACAATAAAATTATACAATAAAAAATCATTTGTGGCAAGTATTTAGATATTTTTTAATTTATTTTTGGTTAATTAATTGAATATAATTAAGATTTATGATATAATTATAATAACTTAAAAATTAAAGGAGAGATTTAATATGACTATGCCTTGGTGGGTAGGATTAATTATTGGTGTTGTATGTCTTGCTGTTGGTTTTATTGTTGGTTTCTTTGTTATTAAAAACATTTTCCAAAAACAATTAGAAAAGAATCCACCTATTAATCGTGACATGATTAGAGCAATGTTCCGTCAAATGGGACGCAAACCTTCAGAACGAGATATTACTAGAGTTCTTGAAGAAATGAACAAATATAAATAAAACGAAAACAATGCTTATAGCATTGTTTTTATTTTATTAGAAAAGTATATTATGAATATGATGGTAATGGTGAAACTTATTCAGTAGGTATGTTAATGTATACTGAAAATGATTATTTAGATCATTTAACAATGTTTTCTACTTTATTAAATGCTTTAAAAACTTTAAAGTGATGTTAATTTTTAATAAATGAAACCGGAGGAAATTTACTCCGCTTTATTTTTTTTGAGCATTTTCTTCATCTTCAGTTAAGAATGCTTTAACTGATGGATCTTTAATTGCTTTAAAGTTTATTTTAGTCTCAGTATGTTTAATTATTCGTTTAAAGTTTGGAATATGTTTAACAATCAAAAATGCAGTAATAAAAAATAATATTTGACTAAAGTATGTTATTGTAATATCTCCAATTGTAATATAATATGAATCTTTAAAGAAGAAAGATGTTATTAATACAGAGATTGCAGTAAGACAAGAAGATAATGAAACATATCTAGTTGTTATTATTATAATTAGGAATGTTATTAAACCCACTGAAAATGCAATAGGGTGATAGAAAAGAACTATTCCTGCTGCAGTGGCCATGCCTTTTCCGCCTTTGAATTTTGCGAAAATTGGAAATAGGTGACCTAAAAATGCACAAGCACCATATGATAATGGATGTATTATAAAACTACCAAGTTCAAAATTGAACACATTATATTTCATTAAAAATAGGATAATACCTCCTTTTAATGCATCTAATAAAAACACTAGTAATCCGAATTTAAATCCTAATACTCTAAAAGCATTGGTTGCACCCATGTTTTTGCTTCCGTGTTCACGAATGTCAATTCCTTTAACAATTTTACCAATAATTAAAGCCCAAGGAATTGAACCTAAAAGATATGAAATTATTAAAAATATAATTTGAATTACAATTCCGTTCATATAACCTCTTTTTTTTAAATTTATTTTAATTTACTTATAGTATATAATATTTTATTT
>JAZOLP010000080.1:0-11506 GCA_045653225.1 Bacilli bacterium | reverse complement strand
TGCTTTTGCTAAACCAATCGCAAAAATCGAATTAGTTTACAATGCTGCTAAAGCTACTTATAACAATGCTAATGCATTAAAGATTTCATTTGGTACAGATAGTTCAGTTGCTGCTTACTCAACATTCTTATCTACAACAAGTGGAACAACTAATTATACAATTACTCCAGATGCAGAAACTTATACATATGTTAAATTCTTAATCAATATTACATATTCAATGTATTTTGATTCAATCACAATTTACTTTGTAGATGGTGATGTAGTTACTCCAGAACAACCAGCTGAACCTACTCTTGCTGGTGAAGCAGATTTAGATACAATCGTTACTAAAGATGCTTTTGGTTATAGTAGTTATGACCAAACATTCACAAGCACAAATGGTTGGACTTCAACTAATGCTGCTATCCAAACTGGTAATACTGCTGATGTAAACCCACAATTTATTTTTGTTGGTCCAGATAACACTCATAAAGCTGTATGTTTAAATGGTAAAACTACTGCTGTAGGTACACTTGTTTCACCTACTCTTAATGGTGGTATTTCTACATTAGAATTTAAATGGGGTAAAGCATTTACTGATACTAAGATTAGTTTCACAGTAACTGTTACTGATTTAGCTACTGGCGCTAAATATGAAAAAACAATTTCATGGGAAGGCGGAAAAAATGAAAATCAAAAAGTTGCTAATCTAGTAACATTTGAATTAGAAACTCCTATTACTGGTGATTTCAAAATTGAATTTGTTAATAATTGTCCAAGTGCTTCTACAAGCAACAAAGACAGAGCTACTATCTTTGATATCGTTTGGTATAAGTAATTAATAAAATAAGAGTATCACAATTTGTGATACTCTTTTTTGTTGAATTAAAAAAATATATGTAGTATACTTTTTATAAGTAGTAGGTGATAATATGAAAAAAATATATATATATTTAATGTTAATTATTGCGGTAATATCATTAACAAGCTGTAAAAAACAATATGAGTTAACTGAAAATGCTTATTTATTAGAATATAATATAAAAGGTAATTATGGGTTTTCTTATGTAAATAGTGACGGAGATAAAGAGTATTATTATAAAACTCCGTTAAATATTGTGGTTGCCGCATATGACAATTCTCTAAGAAGTAAGTATACAATATGTTATGTTTATTATAATAAAGATGGAGATATTACTAATGTTGTTAAAAGAAGAACAAATATTCTAAAAAAAGGTAAAACTCATGTTCTTCATTTAACTTATGGAGAAAAAGAAGAATTTGTTGATGGTGTTTATCATAGATATGTAGAATGGCGTGAAGTTTTATATATTTATGAAGGATATAATATTTATATTGATGCATCTTATTTTGAACAATAATCTACTTATTAGGTTATTGTTCTTTTTTAATGAAAAAAAAGGATATATATGTTATAATAAATAATAGGTGGTGAAATAATATGTTAACTAAAATTTATCATAAAATAAAAGAATATAATACTATCATTATTCATAGACATGTTAAACCTGATGGAGATGCTCTAGGTTCGCAAATAGGCCTAAAACAAGCGATTTTAGCGACTTTTCCAAATAAGTGTGTAAAAGTTGTAGGAGACATATCTGAACGTTATTCTTGGATTGGGGATATGGATGATGTCAGTGATGATTTATATAAAGAAGCTTTAGTAATTGTACTAGATACAGGTGCTGATAGATTAATAAGTGATGAAAGATATAAATCAGGAGCATTCTTGATCAAAATGGATCATCATTATCCACAAGGAGAATATGGTGATTTAGCTTATGTAGATACACAAAGAGAATCTTGTGCTGGTTTGATAGCTAAATTTTTGATTGAAAAAAGATTTAAATTAAATGATGCTGCAGCAAGTGCTTTATTTACAGGTATGGTTACAGATAGTGGTAGATTTAGATATTCTTCTACTAATTCTGAAACATATAAAATTGCTAGCGAATTAATGAAATATAAAATTGATACTGAATATATATATAATAAAATTTATATTGATAAACTTGCTAATGTAAAACTTAAAGCGAAATTAATTGATAAATTTATTGTTTTAGATTCAGGTGTTGCTTATTTAATTAACACTAAAGAAGAAATAAAGGAATATAATGTACCTATATATGATGTATCTCGTGGTATGGTTAATATTATGGCTGGTATTGAAGAAATTTGTATATGGGCAAATTTTTCAGAAGATGAGTCGGGAGATATATATTGTGAATTTAGATCTAATGGTAAAAATATAAATGTTGTAGCTACTAAATATGGCGGAGGAGGTCACCTTCAAGCTAGTGGTACTACTGTTTATAGTTTTGATACTGTTAAAGAAATTATTGCTGATTTAGAACGTGTTGCAAGAGGTGAAGAATGTTTATAGAAATTTTAAATAAAATAAAAGAATATAATCGTATAATTATTCATCGTCATACAAGACCTGATGGGGATTGTATGGGAAGCCAAATGGGGTTAAAGTATCTAATTAAAAATACTTTCCCTGAAAAGGAAGTTTATGCAGTTGGCGAAGGTTTACCTGAATATTTAAAAGAACTAGGAGAAACTGATGTTATTCCTGATGAATATTATAAAGAAGCTTTAGTAATTGTTGTTGATACTTCTGTTGATAAAAGAATCCACGATGAAAGATGGAAAACTGGTAAATTTATTATTAAAATTGATCACCATGATGATAGTCCTGAATTTGGTCATTTATCATATGTTGATGCGAAAAGCCCAGCATGTTGTTCTATAATTGTTAGAATGATCAAATCATGGGGTAATGAAGTAAAAATGTGTGAAAAAGCTGCTTATGCTTTATATTTTGGTATTATAACTGATACTGGCAGATTTAGATATCGTGGTTTAACTAGTGAAGTTTTAGGTAATGCTGGTTATTTATTAGATCAAAATATTGATGTGGATTCATTATATAATAAATTATATGTTGATGAAGTAGCTACTTTAAAATTACAAGGCTATGTTTTAAATAATTTTAAAACAACCCCTAATGGTGTAGCATATATATATTTCACAAATAAAATGATAAAGAAGTTCAAAGTTACAAAAGATGAAGCTGCAAATTTAGTTAATTCTATTAGTACTATTAAAGGACATCCTGTTTGGGTTGCTTTTGTTGATCAAGGGCTAAAAAAACCCAAAGATTATAAAAAAGGTGAGTTAGATCCTTCTAAAGAAATAAGAGTACGTCTTCGTTCTAGAGGGGTAGAAATTAATGGTGTTGCTGCAAATTACAGAGGTGGAGGTCATCTTCAAGCTGCTGGTGCAACAATTTATTCTAAAAAAGAAATGATATCTTTATTAAATGAATTAGATGTTTTGGTAAAAAAATATAAAGAGGAACATCCAGATGCTTTATAATAAGCAAGTTTTAATAACGAATGATGATGGTGTAGATGCAGAAGGCATAAAAATTTTAGTTAAACAAATTTATAAGTTCACTAAAAATGTTGTAGTAATCGCACCGAAATTTAATTCATCTGCTGTTTCACATTCCATAACTTTAAAGGATGGCATGAAATTAGAAAAAATTAGTTCTATATATAAAGATGTTGAAACTTATTCGTTAACTGGCACTCCAGCAGATTGTGTAAGTGTTGGAATTGTTTATTTAAATCTAAAACCAGATTATGTAATTTCAGGTATAAATAATGGATTAAACATGGGTGTAGATATTTTATATTCTGGAACAGTTGCTGCGTGTTTTGAAGCTGGATGCTTGGGTTTTAAATCAATAGCTTTTTCTTGCGAAAGAAACGAACTTATTTCTGCACAGCAAATCCCGGATGTTATCAATTTCATTAGTGGTTGTGAAAAACTCAAAAATACCCCTGTTTTAAACGTTAATATGCCAATTAAAGCACAAGGTATTAAAATCACCGAACAAGGTGGTAATCAATTTTCACATAAATATGATATGATTGATGGACTTATTTATGCCGCTGGTACATGTCTTTTTGGAAAAGAAGAAACTAATTTAAATTCTGATATTAGAGCATATTATGACGGATATATATCTATTACTCCATTAACTACTAATAGAACAAAAATAAACTAGTTATATATTAAAAAAAGAAAACATATAATATAGTGGTGATAAAGTGAAATTCTTAAAAATGATTAAATGGGTTGTTGAATCATTTTTATTAGGACTTGGTATATTATTTATATTTAATCTAATTGGGGTTTATATAAACATCAATATTCCTATTAATATATATTCTATATTAATTTTTGGGATTTTAAGAGTTCCAGGTCTTGCTGCTGTAGTAATATATTTGTTATTATAAAAAGGTGAATAATGAAAGTATTAATAAAATTTAATAGATATATAATAGAAAATGGTAAAAGGGATTTAGAAATATCTTTTGTTGCAAATGGTATTTTTCAAGATAACATTATAAAATATATTGATAATGATAAAGGAATGAACTTAATTTCTATAAAAGAAAATCAAATTTATGTAGAAAGAAAAAGCGAAATTCAATCAATTATGACTTTTAAAAAAGGTGTAAAAACTAAATATTCTATGATTGCTTCTTTTGGACAACTAGAATTAGATATATATACTAATCAACTAAATGTTGAAAAAGATAAAATATTTATTGTATATAATGTGATTGAAGAATTAAATTCATATAAAACTTATGAACTTAATATTACGTTTACTCCTTTAAAATAAAACACTTGCAAAATATTAAGGATTGTAGTATAATACAAATACTGTAAATATATAAATTTAGGAGGCTCAATATGGCTGTTAAAGAAAAAGATAAATCATTATTAGAAATTGCGGTTGAATTATTATCAACTAAACATAAACCACAACCTATTATGCAAATTGCAAAAGAATCAATGGAAATTAAAGGATTAAAAACTTCTCAAGCAAAAGAATTATTACCTCAATTCTTACTTGATTTCCAAGCTTCTGGCTATTTTGTTTATTGTGGTGATGGTTGTTGGGATTTAAAAGATCGTCAAGCTACTTCTGTTCTTGATAAAGATGGCACAGATTTTGAATTCTATTCAGAAGATGATGAAGAAGTTAAGAAACACGAACTTAAAGATGATAGTTATGAAAGCGAAGTTCATGTTGAACAAAGTCGTGATGAAGATGATGAACAAGAAGAAGATGATGATATCGCTTCATTCTTAAAAGAAGATGGTGAATTATCTGTTGAAGAAGGCGTTGAAACTGGTTACGAAGAATACGAAGGTGAAGACGAAGAAGAAGATTACGAATAAAAGATACAAATGGAACCAGTTTTTAATAATTGGTTCTTTTTTCTTTTTTTATAAAGTAATATTTGGTACAATATAAAATGAGGTATATATATGAATATAAATGAAGTAAAACAAATATTAAACAAATATGAAGTAAGTGTAAAAAAACAATTTGGTCAAAATTTTTTAATGGACAACAATATAATAAATAAAATATGTGACATATCTAATATTAGTAAAGATTTTAATGTTATTGAAATAGGTCCAGGGTTAGGTTTTTTAACACAAGAATTAAAAGAACGTGCTAACCAAGTTATGTGTTATGAAATTGATCAGGAAATGGTAAAAGTCATTTCAAATCGTTTCGAAAATGATTCTAATGTTATAATAAAATATCAAGATTTTTTAAAAGCTAAAATTGATTTGGATATAGAAAAATATTTTGATGATAAACCAGTTATTGTAGTAGCTAATTTACCTTATTATATTACTACCGCGATATTATTAAAAATATTAGAAGAATCATCGAAGATAAAACAATTAACAGTTATGATGCAGCTAGAAGTTGCTGATAGAATTTGTGGGAAGCCATCTACAAAAGATTATAATAGTTTAAGTGTATTAATGCAATATTATACTACTTGTAAACTAGCAATAAAAGTTGGTGCTAGTTGTTTTTATCCCGAACCAAATGTCGATAGTGCTGTGGTTTTAATTAAACATAAAGATGAAATTACTTATAAAGCATTATGTGAAGATTATTTCAAAAAGTTTAATAGAATTGTTTTTGCACAAAGAAGAAAAACTCTTTCTAATAATTTAAAAAGTGGTTTTGGTTACAGTAAAGAATTAATAGAAGAAGTATTAAATAAAAATAATATATCTTTAACAGTTAGAACAGAAGCTTTAAGTGTACAACAAATAGTGCTTTTAGCTAATGAATTTTATTTAGCACAAAACAAAAAATAAAGCATATACTTATAAAGAAGGTGTATGCGGTGTTCGAAGTAAATGATTTAGTTCAATTAAATAATGAAAATTCTAATATTGTATTTAAAATTATAAATATAAACGATAGTGAAGTTATTTTAAAAGGATATATATATAGAATTCAAATCAAAAGCAATTTAAACGATTTGAAGTTAGCTTCACAAATAGATGTAGAAAAAGAAAATGAGTTATTAAACAAATCATTTCGAAGAACTATAAAGGTTAGAAATAAGATAAATTCAAAAGTTATATTTGGTACAATTTTACATATTGATAGTGATAAAGAATTTTTAAAAAATTGTATGGATTTATATAAAGAAATGAAAATTCATGCTTGGGGTGTTTTATTAAAAGAATCAAATATAAAAAAATATATCAAAAAGATTCTAACTGAAATAAATCCTGATATTATTGTTTTAACAGGGCATGATTATTATAACGGAAAAGATATTACAAATATCAACAATTATGAAAATTCAACAAATTATATTGATACTGTAAAATTGATACGTCAAATATATGATAAGGATGCTGTAACAATTATTGCAGGAGCTTGTTGTTCTCACTTTGAAGCTTTAATTGCGAATGGAGCAAATTTTGCTTCAAGTCCAAAAAGAATACATGTTCACACATATGATCCAGCAATAATAGCTATTAAATGCGCTACAACGTCATATAATCAAACAATAGATTTTAATAATGTAATGAAATATATCGAAAACGGAAAAGATGCTTATGGAGGTATAGAAACAAAAGGAAAGATGAGAATTCTTTTGTGAAGTTATTATGAAAACAAATGCATACGCAAAAATAAATATTCGTTTAAATGTAATTGGAAAAAGAGAAAATGGTTATCACGAGTTATTTATGATAAACGCTAGAGTTTCTTTAAAAGATGAAATTGAATTTAAAGAATCTTCTTATAATAAGGTTTATTATTCTTTAGAGGAGTTAAATAATTTAGATACCGATCAATGTTTAAACGTATTAAATGAAATTATAAACTCTTATAATATTAATAAGAAATATCATGTATATATAAAGAAAAATATACCTCTTGGGGCAGGTCTTGGTGGTGGCAGCGCAGATATAGCGTATATAATTAATTATTTAGATTATACGCATAATTTAAAATTAACTTTAGATGAAAAAATATCCATAGGATTAAAATATGGAGCGGATGTTCCTTATTGTTTGATAAATGATATTGCTGTAGTAGAAGGTATAGGAGAAAAAATTACCCCTTTAAACAAAAAAATAAATAAAAGAGTTTTAATTGTTTATCCAAATCTTTTTGTCTCAACAAAAAAAGTGTTTGAACAACACATTGAATTAAATCATTATATTAATAAAGAAGAAATAATGAATTATATAATAAACGAAGATATGGATAACTTATTAGAAAATGATTTAGAAAATTATACATTTAAACTTTATCCTAGTTTAAAAGAAATAAAATTAAAATTATCTACTATTTCAAAAACTGTTATGAGTGGAAGTGGCTCCACAATGTTAGTGTTTGTAGAAAATGATGCTCAAGTAAAAAAAATTAAAGAAATATATCCTGATTTCTTAATGTTTGACACATTTATTTTATAATATTATAACCGCACCTATCGATGCGGTTATTTTTGCTTTTACAAATAAATTATTAATTTACTTTACGAAAACGCTTTCATATGGTATTATATATATGTTAGAGAAAGGAATAAAAAACTTTTATGAAAATAACTGATGTGAGAATTAGAAAGATTGATGGACAAACTAGATTACGAGCAGTTGTGTCTATCACAATCGATGATGCTTTTGCAGTTCATGAATTAAGAGTTATAGAAGGAAAAGATGGATTATTCGTTGCTATGCCTAGTAGAGAAGCTAGTGACGGAACATTTAGAGATCTTGCGCACCCAATCAATACGGAAACACGAGCAGCAATAGAAAAAGCGGTGCTAGATAAATATAACGCTGCGGAGTAAAATGAGAACCACTTTTTATAAAGTGGTTTTTTATTTATGTAATTTGTTTGCTAAAAAAAATAAAAAAAGATATAATATATATAGATGATGATATATGGAGGAAGACCCATGCAAAAAATAGCTAAAGAAATAAGAGCGTTAACTGTAGAATGTATTGCTTCGATAGGACAAGGTCATATCGGTGGTAGTTTGTCTATTGTTGACGCTTTAACTGTTTTATATTATAAACATATGAACGTAGATCCTACAAATCCTAAGATGAAGGGTAGAGATCGCCTTGTTGTTTCTAAGGGTCATGCAGGACCTGGTGTTTATGCTACATTGGCTCATAAAGGTTATTTTCCAAAAGAAGAGTTACTTACGCTTAATAAATATGGAACTAATTTACCAAGTCATTGTGATATGAATAAAACTCCTGGTATTGATATGACTGCTGGTTCTTTGGGACAAGGATTATCTTGTGCATGTGGGATGGCTCTTGCTTCTAAATTAGATAATGATGGTGCAAACATTTATTGTATAATTGGAGATGGTGAATCACAAGAAGGACAAATTTGGGAAGCTAGTATGTTTGCTGCTGCAGTCAAACTTGATAATCTAATTGTAATGTTAGATAATAATAAATTACAACTTTGTGGTTATACAGAAGACGTTTTAACTTTATTAGATCCGGCAAAAAAATGGGAAAGCTTTGGCTTTTATGTCCAAAGTATTGATGGAAATGATATTGATCAAATAGATAAAGCTATTATTAACGCTAAACAAAATAAAGGAAAACCTTCTATGATAGTTTTAAATACTGTTAAAGGAAAAGGTTTTAGTTATTCAGAAAATGCTGGTATTGATAATCACAGTATGCCTGTAAATGCTGAAATTTTGGCTTTAGCTAAAGAAGAATTGAAGTAGGAGGTAGTTACAATGGAATTTAGAAAAGTATTATGTAATGAACTAGCTGCTTTAATGAGAAAAAATGAAAAAATTGTTATTCTTGATGCGGATTTGGCAAAACCAGATGGAATATATCCTTTATTCCAAGAATTTCCTAATCGCTGCTTTCAAGTAGGTATTGCAGAAGCTAATATGGCTGGGTTGTGTGCTGGTTTTTCTGCTTATGATTATTTACCTATAATGGTTACTTTTGCTCCTTTTGCGACTAGAAGAGTGTTTGATCAAATTGCTGTTTCTATAGCATATGCAAAACAAAAAGTTATTATTGTTGGAACTGATCCTGGTATTACTGCAGAACTTAATGGTGGAACTCATATGAGTTTCGAAGATATAGCTATAATGAGAAGTATTCCAGATATGGTTGTTTATGATGCTGTTGATGATGTTCAATTAGGTCAAGCAATTGAACAATTATTAAGTTTAGATAAAAATGTTTATATAAGAATGCCTAGAAAAACTAGACCAACAGTTTTTGGTGCTGAATATAAATATGAATTTGGTAAAGCTGATGTTGTTGTTAAAGGTACTGATATTACTCTTGCTGCAACAGGAACTATGGTATATGAAGCGTTAGAGGCTTCTAAGTTATTAAAAGATGAAGGTATTAACGTTGAAGTGATTAGTGTTAATACAATTAAACCTTTTGATAAAAATACTTTAATTGAATCTATTAAAAAAACAAAATGTGTTGTTACTTGTGAAAATTCAAATATTAATGGTGGTTTATATTCTGTTGTTTCTGAAACTTTATGTGTAGAATATCCTGCTATTTGTTCACCTATCGGTGTTATGGACGAATTTGGACAAGTGGGAACTTATAAAGATTTATTGTGTGCATACAAATTAACGCCTCAAGATATAGTAGAAAAAGTAAAAGAAGTTATTAAAAAGAAATAGAAGGAGTAAAACAAAATGGCTTTAATACATGGTAAAAAAATTAAATTATTCTCATTAAATTCTAATAGAGAACTAGCTCAAGAAATTGCTGATCATTTAGGTGTTGAATTATCTGAATGTATGGTATCAAAATTTGCAGATGGTGAAGTAAATATTTCAATTGAAGAAACAGTTAGAGGTTACACTGTGTTTGTTGTTCAACCTACAAATAATCCTGTAAATGAAAATTATATGGAATTATTAGTTATGATTGACGCTTTAAAAAGAGCATCTGCTAAAGAAATTAATGTAATTATGCCTTACTATGGTTATTCTAGACAAGATAGAAAAGCTGCACCTCGTCAACCTATTTCAGCAAAATTAATGGCTGATTTACTACAAGTAGCTGGTGCTGACAGAATGATGTGTCTAGATTTACATGCTGCACAAATTCAAGGTTTTTTTGATATCCCTATTGATAACTTCCTTGCTCTTCCTGTACTTGCTGAATATTTTGTAAATAAAAATTTAGATGATATCGTTGTTGTATCTCCTGACCATGGCGGAACTACTCGTGCGAGAAAACTTGCTGAAGTGTTAGATGCACCTTTGGCTATCGTTGATAAACGTAGACCTAAACCTAATCAAGCAGAAGTTATGAATTTAATTGGTGAAGTTGAAGGTAAAAACTGTATTATTATTGATGATATGGTAGATACTGCTGGAACTCTTGCAATTGTTGTAAAAGCTATTAAATCTAGAGGAGCAAAGAGTGTTTATGCTTGTTGTAGTCATGGATTATTATCTGGACCTGCGTGTGATAGATTAGCTGATACTCCGCTTGAAGAATTGGTAATTACAAATAGTGTAAAATTAAGTGATGAAAAGAAAGAAAAATATCCGTGGATTAAACAATTATCAATTGCTGGACTTTTAGCAGCAGGTATTCTAAATATTGTAGATGATAAACCTGTTAGTGATTTATTCTTATATAAAAAATAAGAGAGGATGATTCTTGTTGAAAAAGAAAAAAATTAGATATAGCGAAACATATCCGAAAAGTGAAAGACCTTATTATATAACAAAAGATAATGACAATTCGCGTTTAAGAATTATTAAAATTTCAAATTTTAATAGTATTACAGAAATTATCCAAGATAAAAAAATAACAAAAGCGTTGGTTATTGATAATTATTTTGATACTGATTATATGAAAAAAGTTAAACGTGAGGCTATACCTTATCCTGTATCTAAAGAGTTAGAAAGCTAAATTTCTAACTCTTTTTATTATAAAAATAAAAAATATTAAAAAAAGAGAGCATAATGTTAGATTAAAAAAAGAAAAAGTGATATACTATTTAAGCGTTTGTGAGAGATATAACAAACTATAAGAAAAAAATGTTAAAAACTAAATCAAATTAGTTGACATAAAAAACGATTTGTAGTATAATGTTATAGATGCTGTG
>JAZOLP010000079.1:0-4574 GCA_045653225.1 Bacilli bacterium | reverse complement strand
CATAGTTTCATCTTTATAGTTAATTGGAACTACTACTGCATGATATGGAGCAACATTAAGTGGCCATTTAATACCAAATTCATCATGATGTTGTTCAATGATACTAGATAGTGTTCTAGTTACACCAATACCATAACATCCCATAACCATTGGAACATTTTTACCAGATTCATCAGTATATGTACAATCCATGCTTGCAGAATATTTAGTACCAAGTTTAAATATTTGACCAACTTCAATACCACGTTCCATAGCAAGAGGCATTCCACAAACAGGACATTTATCACCTGTTGCAGCACATCTAAACATCTTAACTGTACCATTAAAATCACGACCAAAGTTTACATTAACTAAGTGATAATCATGTTCATTTGCGCCAACAACAAAGTTTTTCATCATTGTAACTTCTTCATCTACTAAAATTTCGATATTTTCAAGGCCTACTGGTCCAACGAATCCTTCAACTGAACCAATTGACTTAATATCATCATAAGTTGCAAGAGCAATTTCATGTTCTGCAATGCCTAAATGATTAATAACTTTAATTTCGTTAACTTCTCTATCACCACGAACTAGTACAACAACAAATTTTTCATTTGCATAGTCACGGTAAACTAAAGATTTAACTACTTTTTTAGGTGAAACATTTAAGAATCCTGATACTTCTTCGATTGTTTTCATCTTAGGAGTATTTACTTTTTCAACATCTTTTAAAGTTTCATCATTATCATATTCTTCTGGCATACTTTCAGCTTTTTCTTCATCAGCTGCGTAACCACAGTTACAGTAAACAATGTTACTTTCTCCAACTTCACTAATTGCCATAAATTGATGAGATCCAGTTCCACCTATTGCACCTGTATCAGCAAGAACAATTTTATAATCAATTCCAAGTCTTGTAAAAATGTTACAATATGTATCATACATTATCTTATATGATTCATCAAGACCATTTTGATCTAAGTCAAATGAATACGCATCTTTCATGATAAATTCTCTTCCTCTCATTAAACCAAAACGAGGACGAAGTTCATCACGATACTTAGTTTGAATTTGATATAGAGATAGTGGTAAATTTTTTCTAGATTTAATTTCAGTACGAACTAAATCTGTAAAAATTTCTTCATGAGTTGGACCTAAACAAAATTCTCTTTCATGACGGTCTTTAAAACGCATTAATTCAGGACCATATTTTTGCCAACGGCCAGATTCTTCCCATAATTCTTTAGGTTGAATAGCTGATGATAAAATTTCTAATGAACCCGATTTATCCATTTCTTCACGAATAATATTTTCTATTTTGTTTAATGTTTTTAAACCAAGTGGTAAATAATTATAAACACCAGAAACTAATTTTCTAATCATACCTGCACGAATTAATAAAATATGACTTGAAATAATTGCTTCTTGTGGAGCTTCTTTTAATGTTGCGATTAACATTCTACTTGCTTTCATAATACTTTCATCTCCTTAAAATTTCGTATATATTATACCATATTTTGTATTAAAATAGTTAAAAATTACTTAAAAAATAATAAAAGGTTGCATTTTATGCAACCTTTATATTTTATTATTTACCTGAAATCATTAATCCTTTAACAAGAATTGATGGAACTGCTACATCGTTAATTTTTTCTGGTAAATCATTTGCAATTTTTTCAATGTTATTTAACATTTCAATGAAATTACCAGAAACTACAAATAACGTAACAGGTTCAGCTTTTTTACCATCTCTAATCATATAACCACTTGATTGAAGATTAAATGTTCCTGCAACAGGGTTAATACCTGCATGAAGGCCACCAACTTCAGTAACTAATACACCTTCATTAATTCCAGCATATAAATCTTCTTTAGAATAATCGCCTGGAACCATATAAAGATTTGTTGGACTAGGCATTACTTGATTACCATTTCTAAAACCATTACCAGTTGGAGTTTCATTAAAGAATTTCGCAGTTTTTAATGAATGATAGAATCCATTAAACACACCATTTTCAACTACATTACGTTTTTTACATGGGTATGCTTCATCATCAAATGCAACTTTAATAAGTGAAGACTCACAGAAAGGATCATCAACAAGTGTTATGTTATCGCCAAATACTTTTTCACCTTTTTTACCGATTAACATAGTCATATTTTTCATTGCAGCATAACCTGAGAATAATGATGCAAAAGCATTAAAAATATCGCTTGCAGCTTCTTGATCTAAAATAACAGGATATTCACCAGTTTTAACACTACCAGCACCTAAACCAGAAACTGTTTTTTCAACAACATCTTTTACAAGTTTCTCAACATTGATATTTTTAAAACTTGTTTCAATTTGATGAACATAACCAACATTAGTTAAACCATCTTGCATACCTAAAGCACCAAGAACAACAACTAAATAAGAATAATTTCTAACCAAGTTAATACCTTTAGAATTAATAATTTCTACTTTACCTAAAGTTTCAACATATTGGCAATAGCCGATTTTCTTAATTCTTTCATCAGCTTGTAATGTTTTTTCTTCTAATGTCTTTAATAAATTAATTTTTTCAGCTAATGAATAATCATCTGCATCACTTTTTACTTCTTCTAATTTTACATATTCAACTACATCACCAAAGATTTCTTCAACTTCTGTACTTGTTAAAAGACCACATGAAGTAATTAGTTTATCTAAAGCTTCATTAATTACAGCTTCATCTAAAGATTCACAAGATGCATAACCCATTTTATTATTATATAAACCTCTGATACTAAGAGAATAAATTTCTTTTGCATTATATGATTCAAGATTACCATTAAATACTTTCAAAGTTTTATCAGTAGCAGTTTTAGCATAAAGTTCAATTTCAGAGATACCTTTTTTAAGTCCTAAATTAATTATTTCTTGATAATTCATTATTTGTTACCTCCTTTTCCGCTTCCACCAACAGTCATTGATGAAACTCTAATAGTTGGTTGACCAACGTTTGTAGGAACACTACCACTCATTGATCCACACATACCATGACCGCATGATAAGTTATCACCAATCATATCAATTCTAAGTAATACATCACGACCTGAACCAACTAATGTTGCACCTTTTACAGGTTTAGTGATTTTGCCATCTTCAATTAGATATCCAACATTTACAGCAAAGTTAAATTCGCCTGTAGCAGGATTTACACTTCCGCCACCCATTTCTTTTGCGAATAAACCATATTTAGTATTTGCAATAATTTCATCAAATGTAGAACTACCATTTAAGAAATATGTATTAGTCATTCTTGATGTAGTTTGGAATTTATAAGATTCTCTTCTACTATTTCCTGTAACTTTATGATTCATAATTTTAGCATTTCTTTTATCTACTAAATAAGATTTTAAGATACCATTTTCAATTAAAACATTACAATTAGAAGGAGTACCTTCATCATCTACATTAATCGAACCCCAAGCATTAAGATTTGTACCATCATCAACAGCATTAACAATATCACTTGCAATTTTTTCACCAATCTTACCGCAGAATACACTCATTCCCTTAGCTACACTTGTAGCTTCTAAACCATGCACACAAGCTTCATGTAAAATTACGCCACCAAATCCATTGTGAATTACAACTGGCATTTCACCACCTACCATTGCATCAGCATGTAACATTTCAACTGCATCAAGAGCAACACCACGTGCAAATGCTTCAACATCTACTGTATCGTATTGTTCAAGACCAACAGATTTACCACTTGTTTTACCAATTGAATGCATTGAAACACCATCACTTGCGATACAGTTAACAGACAATCTCATATTGCAACGATAATCTTTTTGATAAGTACCATCACTTGCAAAAACAAAGATTTTTTGAAGTTTTCTTGTTAACCCACAAATAACTTGTTTAATTTCTTCATGTGCAGACATTGCTGCATTTGATGCTCTAGTTAAAAGTTCAATTTCCTCTTTAGCTCCTACAGTAGAAACTCTTGTTGGATTACAAACTTTTTCAATTTCTTTTTCTACAAATTCAGCAACCTCAACAGTTTTATCTCCATCAAAACTACTTGCTAAAGTCTTAGCTGCACTTACTAAGTTTTCATAAGTACAATTAGTAACAGATGCATTTACTTCAGTAGCACCTTTAATAATTCTAATTGCTGCACCACATACATTTTTGTAATTGATTTGAGAAACTTTTCCTAAAGTCATTTCAAAAGCTTCACTAGTGCCGTTTTCCATGAAAACTTCAGCAAAATCACCACCAGTAGCTAGTGCAATTTCAAGAATTTCTTTTGCTTTACTTTTTGAAATATAATCAAATTCTTTCATCTTAATTTTCCTCCATTTTATAATATTTTACTAAACAACAATTTTTTTTACTTTAAAAGTGCTTTAAAAAATAATATTAACATATAATTTAATGGTGATATTATAAAAACAAAAATTATAAATTTAATTAGAAATTTAAAAATTGCTTTTGCAAAAATTAGAACATTTATTATATGGTTATTTTGTTATCAATTATTTCTTACAATTTTTTGGTTTAGTTCTACGAATTTAATTATATTATTAATCCTAGGGTTCATCTTGATTACTAA
>JAZOLP010000078.1:0-8587 GCA_045653225.1 Bacilli bacterium | reverse complement strand
TGATGGAATTATAGAGTTATATAATAGCAATCACTTTAATAATATTGCTGTATGTATTTCGTCTAATAGATTCTTAGATAAAAATAATTCAAGGATCACTTATGAATCAACAGAGTATGTGGATGTGAAAGATAATTATTATTTAAAAAAACATCAAATTAATTTTATTGACTTTAATGCTTTTGATAAAAAATCTGGTTATGATATGAAGTATTTAGGAGGATCAAATTATTTTAGTGTTTTAGATAATAATTATCGTCCAAAGTATATTTTAAATCATAAAATATTAAAGATAGATAATATTCCACAATATATTGGTTCTTTAGATGATCCAGCGTTAAAAACTGGTTGTGAAGCCACAGCTTGTGCTATAGCTTTAAGTTATGTTTTAAACAAAAAAGTCACTAAAAATGAAATAGCTGATCTTATGGAAAAAAGTGAACCAGGAAAAGTTTCATTTTGGGATTCTTTTATTGGAGATATATATAATGATGGCTGGGGTTGTATGTCATCAGTTAGCGTAAAAGCTATTAATGAGTATTTAAAATTACATAATCTTGATAAAGAATATTATGTTATAAATACTACAAATATGCCATTATATGAGTTATTAACATATGTTAACAGTGGTATACCGGTGATTGTATGGTGTACGATGGGGAACGAAAAAACAATGTATCATAAAAAGAATGGTTCAACAAAATGGATTATCAATAATAAAGAACTTTATTGGCCTGGAAATGATCATTCTTTAGTGATAGCAGGATATAATTTTCCAAGGAAACAAATCTTTTTAGCTGATCCTGAAGTAAATACCCCTCTTTTAAGAGAAAGAAACATTTTTGAGTTTGAAAATCGTTTTACACAAATGTATTCACAAAGTATTTTAATATTAAAAAGAAGAGCTTCTAGATAAAAGAAGCTCTTTTTTAGCAAAATGTTAAAAAATATAAAAATAATTAAACAAAATGTTTATAGATTTTATATAATTATTGTGGTATAATATTTATGTAAAATAAAATAATAGGCAAAAAATGCCAAAATAGAAAGGAATTTAATTATATATGGCAACAGTTGAATTAAAGAACATTAACAAAATTTATGACAACAATGTACAAGCAGTATTTGATTTTAATTTAAAAATCAAAGACCGTGAATTTATTGTTTTCGTAGGACCTTCAGGTTGTGGTAAAACAACTACTCTTCGTATGGTTGCAGGTCTTGAAGAAATCACTTCTGGTCAATTATTAATCGATGACGAAGTTATGAATGACGTAGCTCCAAAAGACAGAAATATCGCAATGGTATTCCAATCATACGCTCTATACCCTCATATGACAGTTTATGATAACATGGCATTCGGTTTAAAATTAAGAAAATTTAGCCGTGATGAAATTGATCGTCGTGTTCAAAACGCTGCTGAAAAATTAGGTTTAAAACCTTATCTTGATCGTAAACCTGCTGCATTATCAGGTGGTCAAAGACAACGTGTTGCGTTAGGCCGTGCTATCGTTCGTGACGCAAAAGTATTCTTAATGGATGAACCTTTATCAAACCTAGATGCTAAACTACGTGTACAAATGAGATCAGAATTAATTAAAATTCATGAATCACTTGGTACAACTACTATCTATGTAACACATGACCAAATCGAAGCTATGACAATGGCATCAAGAATCGTTGTTATGAAAGATGGTTGGATTCAACAAATTGGTGCTCCAAAAGATATCTATGACAACCCTGCAAACGTATTCGTAGGTGGATTCATCGGTACTCCTCCAATGAACTTTATCAATGGTCAAGTTGGTGAAGATGGTATTTTCGAATGTGGTAACCAAAAATTTGGTGTAGTAAGACTAGCTGTTCCTGAAAAACAATTAGCATTATTAAAAGAAAAGAACTTCATTGAAAAAGATATTATTTTAGGTATTCGTCCTGAAGCTGTATTTGACAGTGAAGAAGATATGGAAAAATATCCTCAATGGGTTGTTGAACGTAAAGTTGACGTATCTGAATTATTAGGTGCTGAATCTCAAATTACTGTTAAACTTCCTGGTACTGATCGTGCTGGTCAAAACTTAACTGCAAAAGTTCCTGCACGTGTTGATGTTCATATGGGTGATACAATTAAACTTGCATTAAATATGAACAAATGTCACTTCTTTGATCCTGAAACTCAAGTAAGAATTAAGAGAGATTAATTAAATGCTCGATGTAGAAGTGCTTTATCTAGAAGGTAATTGTATTTCTACGAATATTGTTAAAGTTCAAAATAATATAAAAACAAAAGAAACAATATATAATTTATTAAATAATATTTGCTTAAAACAGTTAACCACATTATATGGTCGTGTTGAAGCGATTAAACAAGTATATAAAATATTTAAGTTTGTTCCAATTTATATAAATGATAATTTGATATTTCAACCAATATATCCTAATAAAAATTGGAATCAAATATATATTAATATATGTAATATAAAAAAAGTTAGTAAGGTTAATGATCATTCGGTCATTACCTTTATTAACGAAAAGACGATAATTTTAGATATATCGTACGAAAGAATGAAACGATATTTAAAGAAGTGCTTGAAAATTAAGGAAAATCAAATTAAAATTAAGAAAGAGGAAATATATTATGGCTAAGAAAAATATTAGAGATATCGTATTAACTGGTAAAAAAGTATTAATGCGTGTTGACTTTAACGTTCCTATGAAAAATGGCGTTATTACTGATACAAACCGTATTGTTCAAGCTTTACCTACAATTAATTATGCATTAGAACAAGGTGCTAAAGTTATTTTATTCTCTCACTTAGGACGTGTTAAAGAAGAAAAAGATTTAGCTAAAAATGACCTTGCTCCAGTTGCTGTAAAACTTGCTGAATTACTTGGTAAACCAGTTAAATTTGTTAATGCTACTCGTGGTGCTGAACTTGAAGAAGCAATTAATAATATGAGTGCTGGTGAAGTTGTAATGTTCCAAAACACTCGTTATGAAGATTTAGATGGCAAAAAAGAATCTAAAAACAATCCTGAACTTGGTGCTTACTGGGCAAGTCTTGGTGATGTATTCGTAAATGATGCATTTGGTACAGCTCACCGTGATGCTGCTTCTAATACTGGTATTGCTGCAAATGTTAAAGGCGAAAGTGTTTCTGGTTTCTTACTAGAAAAAGAAATCAACTTTATTGGTGGTGCTGTAGATAATCCTGCTCATCCATTTGTTGCAATCTTAGGTGGTGCTAAGGTTTCTGATAAGATTTCTGTTATTGAAAACTTACTTAACAAAGCTGACAAAGTTATGATTTGTGGTGCAATGGCTTACACATTCTTCAAAGCTTTGGGTTATGAAGTTGGTAAATCAAAATGCGAAGCTGATTTTGTTGATTATGCTAAAGGGTTACTTGAAAAAGCTAATGGTAAAATTGTTTTACCAGTTGACGTAGTTGCTGCTAATCCAACAGATGAAGCTTGTGCTGAAGATTTCTTTGGTGCTATTTCTGCTTGTGATACTAAAGTTGTTAAAGCTACTGAAATTCCTTCTGATTGGCAAGGTCTTGACTGCGGTCCTGAAACAATTAAATTCTATGCTTCTCAATTAGAAGGCGCTAAGACAGTTGTTTGGAATGGTCCTGCTGGTGTATTCGAAGTTGAAAAATATGCAGTTGGTACAAAATCAATTTGTGAAACTCTTGCAAACTTAGAAGGCGCTATTACAATTATTGGTGGTGGTGACTCTGCTGCAGCTGCTATTTCTATGGGTTATGAAGCTAAATTCTCACACATCTCTACAGGTGGTGGTGCTAGCTTAGAATACTTAGAAGGTAAAACTCTTCCAGGCGTTGCTTGCCTAGATGACAAATAAGAGGTTAAAATAATGAGAAAACCTATTATTGCTGGAAACTGGAAGATGTTCAAAACTCGTGATGAAGCATTAGAATTCATCTATCAAGTAAATAATGATTTACCATCAAATGATTTAGTTGATAGCGTTGTATGTGCTCCATTCACAGTACTTCGTGATTTAGTTAAACGTCAAGGTGAAAACTTAAGAATTGGTGCTCAAAACATGCACTTTGAAGAAAGTGGTGCTTTCACTGGAGAAGTTGCTCCTGTTATGCTTGAATCTTTAGGTGTATCATATGTTATAATTGGTCACTCAGAAAGAAGAGCTATGTTTAACGAAACTGATGAATCTTGTAATAAAAAACTTCATGCTGCATTTGCTCATAACTTAGTTCCAATTCTTTGTGTTGGTGAATATTTAGAACAAAGAGAAGACGGTAGTTGGAAAGAATTAATTAAAGGTCAAATCGTTGCTGATTTAGCTGGTTTATCAGTTGAACAAGCAAAAACTTTAGTTATTGCTTATGAACCTATTTGGGCTATTGGAACTGGCAAAACTGCTACTCCTGAAATTGCTGATCAAACATGTGGATTTATCCGTGATGTTATTAAAGAATTATATTCAGAAGAAGTTTCTGAAGCAATTCGTATTCAATATGGTGGAAGTGTAAAAACATCTAATATTGATGAACTTATGGCTCAACCAAATATTGATGGTGCATTAATTGGTGGTGCAAGTTTAATCCCTGCAGATTTCAAAGTATTAGTTAAAGCTGCTGTAAAATAATTAATAACAATAAAAAGATATTCTAATTTCTTAGAATATCTTTTTTTGGTAATAAAGCGATCTTTGTGATATAATATATATGAAAGGTTTATAAAATATATGAATAGATATCAACAACTAAAAAAAGAAAATGACCAATTAATATTAACCCTTGGTGATTCATATTTAAGAATAGCAAATATTTATGTAAAAAAAGCTAGAGGATATGCTGTTAAAAACGAAGATACTGAAGTTAAAATTAGAGATACTATATATTTATTAAAAAAATATAGTGATGAAAATGCAATATGTAGTGTTGTTATTAAAAGTGAAACCGAGTTTATTGAAGAAAGAGTAGCGTTGTTATCTAAACAATATAAAGACCCAGAAATGTTAAAAGGATGTATTATCCTTGGAATATTAATAATTCTTAGTGTTGCTTGGGTGGTTGTTGGAAACTATCTATCAAGAAAAGTTTACTTTGAAAAACCTCAAGCATTAATTGTTTCAAATGCTGAAAATAATTTAGTGACGATTAAATGGGAAAGTGTTATGTATGCGTCTGAATATTCTGTGTATTATGAAGTTGATGGCCAAACATCTTCAACATATTATTCAGAAAAATGTGAATATACATTTACTCTTGAAGAAGGTAAAACTTACACTTTCTATGTGTATGTTGCTGAAAATGATTTGTTTGGTAAATCTGAAGAAGCTAGTGTTACTTATGTGTTATCAAGTAATAATGGTTAAGTCTATTCGTTTGACTTTTTAATAAAAAAAGAGTATAATATATAAGGTGCAGATAAAAGCAGCATTCAACTTGATTGTAGATTTTAGATAATCACGATAAATTCGGATGTTAGTAGTCCCGCTGCTTAGGCGAAAACAATAAGATTATCTATCCTATGGTTTTATTTGAAGTTTTTATCTCACAGAATAAAAAATATATATAATAAAGGAGAAAAAACAAAATGGCACGTTATACAGGTCCAAGCTGGAAGATTTCTAGAAGATTAAAATTCTCTGTTCTAGAAAACGGAAAAGAATTACAAAAGAGAGCTTATGCTCCAGGCCAACATGGTCAAAGAAGAGTTAAACTATCTGAATATGGTTTACAATTACAAGAAAAACAAAAAGTTCGTAATGTTTATGGAATGAATGAAAAACAATTCTATAATACATTCGTTAAAGCTGGAAAATTATCAGGTAAACACGGTGAAAACTTCTTAGCAATGTTAGAATCAAGATTAGATAATCTTGTTTATCGTTTAGGTTTTGCTGCTACTCGTAGACAAGCTAGACAATTAGTTAACCATGGTCACTTCTTAGTAGATGGTAAAAAAGTTGATATTCCATCATACTTATGTAAACCTGGTCAAACTATTTCTTTAAAAGAAACTTCTAAAGGTTTAGCAATCTGCAAAGAAGCTTTAGAAAACACAGTTGCAAGAGTTCCATATGTTTCTTATGATGAACAAACAGGTGTTGGTACATTCGTTCGTATGCCTGAACGTTCAGAATTCTTACCAGAAATTAAAGAAAACTTAATCGTTGAATTCTATAACAGATAATAAAATAATAAGCAGTAAAAAACTCTTAACCAAATGGTTAAGAGTTTTATTTTTTTAATTAGTTTTTACAACAGCAGATTCGCTAAAATAAATATATTTATCGTTTCTGTCTGAAGCGACTAAAGTGATAGTATATTCTTTATTAGATTCAAGATTATTAATAAAATAATAAGTAACATCTTTAGAACTTTGAAGATATTTAAATTCACCAACATATACTCCATCAACATATACTTTAAATTTATTTACTTCGTATCTCATTGTACCTACTAGAGGATCAAAGTTAATTTCTGTTGATGATGAGGTTGTATTGTTAAATGTAATGTTTAAACTAGTATGTAAAGTTAGTTCTTTATATATTGTATCATAAGTTCCATCTTCATATTCAAGAACAAGTTCAAATTTATAATCATAACCTGTAGGTATGTTGTTTAAAGTCAATTTAGTATATGATGATGAAGGGAATACAACATAATCACTGATTTCTTTTTGATTTATTTCTTTTACATACATTTTTTCAACATTACCATAGAATGCTTTTGACCAAGTGAAAGTTACAGAACTAGTTTCTTCGTTATATGAATATTCGATTGAATCTTTTAATTCATCTTTTGTTGCAGTAAAGGAATCGTTACATGCTCTGTTTGTGATTTGCCAAGATTTTCCAAGTTTGCCGTTTGCGTAAATAATTTGGATATTGATTGATTCGTCAGTAATATCTATAACGTAACCTCTTGCTGTATTGATTGCGTTATCAGGACTAGATGCTCCTTTAATTCCGGAATATGCCCCAGTTAAATAACATGTTCCAAGATATGGATCTTGTGTTATAGCACCTTCATATAAATATTGTGTCATTGATTCAGAATGATAATGTCCGTTTAAAACTAAATCTACTGAATATTTGTCAAATAATTTTAAGAATCTTTCGTCATAGTCAGTGTTATCTTGATGTACCGGGATATGGAACATTGCGATTGAGTATTTATAATCTTGTGTTTCAAGTAGATTTGCAATCCATTCCATTTGTTCATCATAACCTGTACCTTTAATATTATCAATTAAAATAAATAAAGTATCATTATGTTTAAACCAACCAGTAGAACCTTTTAATGCATTAGGTCCGTTGTTTGGTCCTGGATTGTATAATGCAAAGTATGAGTTATCTCCTTGACCGGTACCATTGTAGTAATATTCGTGATTACCAGCTATACTAATAAAAGGAAGAGTTTTTAATGATTCAGCATAATTAAAATATACATCCCATATTGCAGCATTCCCGCCTGTATCTATCAAGTCACCAGAATCCATTATAAATGTTATTTCAGGATTATATAATAAAGCTTGTTTAATTAATTCTTCAGAAACAGCGGCTGAAGCAAGTGTTCCTGTTGTTCCTGTATAATAGTGAGTATCAGTCATAAAGAAGAATGTTGTGCTATCACCAGCAGTTTTGAATGTATAAACATCTGAATAAGTATCGTTACCTTTATTGATTTTATAAATATATTCTGTATTGCTTTGTAAATCAGTCATTTCAATACGCCATATATTTCTACCTTCAAATGGGACATATAATAATTCGTTATAATCTTCAAAATAATAGCCATCACCGTAATATTTTTTTGCGTTATTAAATTCTGGATCATCAGCAGTTGTAACTAACGCGTAGGATAACGTGTTGTATGTAGTATATTGAATAGTATACATACTTGATGCATCTTCTCCAAAAGCACCTCTTATATATTTTGTTTCAAAAATAGTGTTATCTTCTAGAAGTGGATGGAATACTTCAATTATAATTGTTTGTTGTGCTTGATAACTAGATGTTGACTGAGCTGTAATATAAACTTTACCATATTTTAAAGCAGTTAATGTTGTTCCGTTTAATTCAGCTACATCCCAACCTTCTTTATTATCCGATATAGACCATTTTACTTCTTGAGAAGCTGTCAAAGGATAAACAATTGCTTCTAATTCGATTGATTCTCCCATTAAAATTTCAAGTGAATCAACTTTAATTTCAAGGGATTCGGGTTTTCTAGATGAGATAGTACAATCTATAGAATCATAAATTTCTGGATTCTCTTTATATGTTAATGTGATAGTTACATTACCTTCTTTTAAAGGTGTAATAGTGTTTCCGCTTATATTACCATAAGTTTCATCACTTAAACTCCATGATACTTCTATATTATTTTTAGAAGAAGTATATGATAATTCGTAAGGTTCATTAACATATAATGTCTCTGTAATATCATTAATTTCTAAAGTGATATCTTCTTTTTTGCAACTTTTACAACTTGTTATAATAATGCACATTAATAAAACAAATGATAAAAGTATTCCTTTTATTATGTTGTTTTTCATATTTTAAATAATTCCTCCTTAGAATATA
>JAZOLP010000077.1:0-1598 GCA_045653225.1 Bacilli bacterium | reverse complement strand
AATATATATATGAAAAATTTATAAAAGTTTTAAAAGATAAACATAATAACGAAAAGTATGAAACTTTATTAGAGAAATGTTTAGATGATAATATATATTATTGTCAAGATAAAGAATTTGAATCTAGAATGAAATTTGCATTAAAAGAAAAAATGATATTTAATGCTATTAATTCATCAGATTGTGAATTTTTCAATTTTGAAATCAAAGATAAAATTGTTAACTTTGCGAAAAAGATAGAAGTTGTTTATATGGTTAATATTCCTTTTAATAAAACTATACAACATTTAAAAATGAAAACACCATTATCTAGTAAAATTGTTAACCTTGTAAAAAATTCAGATTTAGATTTGAAGGATTTTAGATATGAGGAGAATGTTAAATTATTTGATGTTCATAAACAAGAAGTAAGCGAAGAAGTTTTAAATAAAATTCCTAATTATGAAAAATATAAACTTGTGTCTAACTACAAGGGTAAGGACGTTCCAGGTTTGATTTTTGACTCTACAGGAACTAAAAAAATGGAAGCATTAGCGAGCTATATTGTTGAAACTTTAGATGAAGGAAAAATACTTGTAATTGATGAATTAGATACTAGTTTACATTTTAAATTAACTAGAGCTATTATTTCGATGTTCCTTAATGAGCTTAATAATAAAGCACAATTAATATTTACTACACACGATTTGTCATTATTAGATATTAAAAAGCTATTTAGAAAAGAACAAATATGGTTTACTGATAAAACTGAAGTTGGTCCTACAATGTATTCATTAAATAAATTTACATCGGGTGATGCAGGAATTAGAGAAACTTCTGATTTAGTTGACATGTTTAAAAAAGGAAAAATTGGTGCAATTCCTCATCCTGAATTTATTAATTCATTATTTGATATTTTTGATTTAGAATAATTGATAGGAGGAAGGGTATTGTGAATAGTGTACACATTATTTGTGAAGGATATGAAGAATTTAAATATTTATCTCGATTAAAAGAAATAAAAGTTTTTTCAAATACATATAATATTTCATTGGGTAATGCAAAAGGTAGTGGGAATGTTTTTTATAAATATCAATATGCATTCACAAATGATAATTATGATTTAGTTTTAATATGTATTGATACAGATCGTAAAAGAAGAGAATATAACGCAATTAAGAGGAACCTTTTAAAAATGTTTTATGATGAAGAAAGTATAAAAATGATTATTTTCTCTTCACCATGCATTATGCAAATAATTTTATTGCATTTTGAAAGTATAAAATTAAAATCACAATCTAAATGCGATGCGAGTCCTTATATAAAAAAATATATTAATTTTGAAGGAATATATGATGCGCATGAGGATCAAATTGATAAAATAATGGAAGGTATTAATGTTGATAATTATAACTATATGAAGCAAAACCTTGAAAGTTTATCAACAGATGATAGTGAAACACCAAGTAGTAATTTTCTATTTTTTTTAAATTGTTTAGAAAATGATTGTGACGAATGGATAAATGATATAAATAAAAATTTGTAAACTAAATTTATAAAGGAGACTTGAATAAAATTTAAAGTCTCCTTTTATAGTAATATAGGTGATAAAATGATTA
>JAZOLP010000076.1:0-9512 GCA_045653225.1 Bacilli bacterium | reverse complement strand
TTTTGGTATACTATTATGGAAAAAAATAAGACTTATCCAAAAAGGTCAATAATATAATTAAAAGATTTAATGGCCTTTATAGGCCTTTTTTTCTAAAAAAAATATAAGGAGAATACTATGAAGAACTTATTTACTTTAGATGAACTTACTAATCAAGAAATCATGGACATTCTAAATGATGCTATTGACTTTTCCAATGGCAAAGATTTTTCACTTTCTGGCAAAATTGTTGCTAATTTATTTTTTGAACCTTCAACAAGGACGGAGTATTCCTTTGTTATGGCGGAACATCTTCTTAATATGAAGCCTATTTCGTTTAACAAAGCATCTTCGTCTTTTTCTAATAAAGGGGAGACTTTTGAAGATACTGTTAAATGTTTTGAAGCATTTGGTGTTGATGCTTTCGTTATTAGACATTCAGAAAATGAATATTATAAAAATCTTAATTTAAGTGTTCCTCTACTTAACGCAGGAGATGGTACACATGCTCATCCAACTCAATGTTTATTAGATTTACTTACAATTTATCAAGAATTTAAATCTTTTGAAGGATTAAAAGTTTGTTTTGTTGGTGATATTAAATTCTCACGTGTTGCACATGAAGGAATTAAAACTATGGAACGTCTTGGTATGGAATGTTTTGTAAGTGGTCCAAACATTTATATGGAAGATGACTATAAGTTTGTAGAACTTGATGATGCTATTAAAATGATGGATGTTATTGTATTATTACGTGTTCAAAATGAACGTCATAGTGATAAAGACCAAGTAGAAAAGTCTTCATATTTAGAGTTATATGGAATGACAAAAGAACGTGCATTAGCAATGAAAGAAGGAGCAATTATTATGCATCCTGCTCCATTTAATCGTGGTATTGAAATTGAAGATGCAGTTTTAGATCTTCCACATTGTAGAATTTTTAAACAAATGAAAAATGGCGTATTTGTACGTCAAGCAGTTCTAAAAAGGAGTTTTGAGTAATGCTTTATACTTTAAAAGGTGGTTACGTATACACTGAAAAAGAAATAAAATTAATAAATGTTATTATTGAAGATAATAAAATAGTTGAATTAAGTAATTCAGTGCGTGGTAAAGTAATTGATGTTACTGGTTTATATGTAGCACCTAGTTTCATTGATCCGCATGTTCATATGCGTGAACCTGGATTTACGGACTCTGAAACAATTAAAACAGGATCTTGTGCTGCTGCAAGAGGTGGGTATACAAAAGTATTTTTAATGCCTAATACTAAACCTGTTATATCAAGTATTGAAGCTTATCAAAATCTATTAGAAATTATTAAAAAAGATTCAGTTATTGAATGTTTACCATTAGTTGCAATTACAAAAGATGAATTAGGTGTTGAACTAGTTAATTTTGATGATTTTAACTGTGTAGGTTTTTCAGATGATGGAAAACCAGTCAGCAATTCATATTTAATGTATGAAGCAATGCTTAAATGCAAAAAGTTAAATAAACCATTACTTTGTCACTGTGAAGATTTAGACTTAGTACATAAAGGAACATTTAACAATTCATTAAAACAAGAAAATAGTGATGCGTTACCTAATCTAGATATTTCTGAAACTACAAATGTTGCAAGAGATTTAGTTATTGCAAATAAAACAGGATGTCATTATCATGTATGTCATCTTGCAACTAAAGAATCACTTGATTTAATTAAGTTTTATAAATCAATTGGTTGTAATGTTACATGTGAAGTAACTCCACATCATGTAGTTTTAAATGATGAAATGATTGAAATTACACCTAACTATAAAATGAATCCTCCAATTAGAGCAGTAAAAGATCAAAATGCAGTAATAGAGGGAATTATTGATGGTAGTGTAGATATGATTTCTACAGATCATGCTCCACATTCAAAAGAAAAGAAAGAAAAAGATACTAATTCATCTGCTTTTGGTATTGTAGGGCTTGAAACTTCATTTGGACTGTTATATACAAAACTAGTAAAAACTGGATTAATAAAATTAGAAAAATTATTAGATTTAATGAGTTATAATGTTGCAAAACATTTTAATTTAGATAATCATGAAATTATCGTAGGTAACATTGCATCAATTGTTGTTCTTGACTTAGATAATGAATATAAAATTGACAAAACAAAATTTGCATCAAAATCAAATAATACTCCATTTGATGGATGGAATTGTTATGGTAAAGTAGTAAAGACAATATGTAAAGGAGAAATAATCTATGAAGCCTAAGAAGTTAGTATTACAAAATGGAAAAGAATTTGTAGGTATGGGTAGTGGGTGTGAAAAAGTAGCAGAAGTTGTATTCCATACTGGTATGATTGGATATCAAGATATTTTAGCTAACCCATATTATGAAGGTAAGTTTGTATGTATGACTTATCCTTTAATTGGTAACTATGGAGCAAGTGATGATGAATTTGGATCAAAAGATTATCATGTTGAAGGCTTCATCGTAAAAGACAATGATTTTACTGCGTCTAATATGCGTTATATGGATTCATTAGATGATTTTTCTGAAGCAAATGAACTTGCATTCTTATGTGATGTTGATACAAGAATGCTTGCAAAAGTAATTCGTGATGAAGGAAGTATGCTAGGTATTATTACTGATGTAGAAACTTCAAAAGAAGAAGCTTTAGAAAAAATTGCTAATTATAAACCTATTACTGGTATGGTTAAAAAATTATCTACTAAACGTCCATACATTGTGAAAGCTAATAAGCCTAAATATCAAGTAGTATGTTTAGACTTAGGTTTAAAAAATAACATTACTAATGAACTAACTGCAAAAAAATGTAATGTTGTCGTTTTACCATATAATACTGATGCTGCTAAGATTTTATCTTATAATCCTGATGCAATTATTGTTTCAAATGGTGCAGATTCACCAGTTGAATTAAATAGTGTTGTACAAAATTTAAAACAACTAATTGGAAAACTTCCAATTGCTGGTATTGGACTTGGACATTTAATTGTTGCAAGTGCATGTAACGCAGAAATTGTTAAGATGAAATTTGGCCATCATGGTGCAAATCAATCTGTTAAAAATTTAAATAATAAAAAAGTAATTATCACTTCTCAAAGTCATAACTATGAAATATGTGAAAAATCACTTGAAAATACTAATTTAACTATAACATTAAAAAATTTAAGTGATAACTCAATTGAAGGTTTAGCATCTTCGATTGATAAAGTTGTAACTTGTCAATTTGATTCAAATACTGCAAGTTGTTCGCCAACAGTTAAATCAATTTATGATGAGTTAGTAGATATGATGAAAGCTTGTAAAGGAGGTAACAAATAATGCCAAAACGTACAGATATTCATAAAATATTAATTATTGGTTCTGGTCCTATTGTTATCGGACAAGCTGCTGAATTCGACTATGCTGGTACTCAAGCATGTCTTGCGTTAAAAGAAGAAGGTTATGAAGTTGTTTTAATCAATTCAAACCCTGCTACTATTATGACTGATAGACTTGTAGCTGATAAAGTTTATATGGAACCACTTGATTTAGAGTTTACATCAAGAATTATTCGTTACGAACGTCCAGATGCTATTCTTTGTGCACTTGGTGGACAAACAGGGCTTAACCTTTGTGTAAGTTTATCTAAAAAAGGTGTTTTAGAAGAATGTGGCGTAAAAGTTTTAGGTACTTCTATTGCGGCTATTGAAGAAGCAGAAGATAGAGAAAAGTTTAAAAACTTATGTCAAAGAATTGGTGAACCAATCATTGAATCTGATATCGCAAATACTGTTCCTCAAGCATTAGAAATTGCAGATAGAATTGGTTATCCAATTGTTGTAAGACCTGCATTTACACTTGGTGGTACTGGTGGTGGTTTTGCAAATAATGAAGAAGAATTACGTGATCTTGCAGATTATGCTTTAAGTCTTTCTCCAGTTCATCAAATTTTAATTGAAAAAAGTGTTAAAGGCTATAAAGAAATTGAATTTGAAGTAATGCGTGATGGCAACGATACTGCAATTTGTATTTGTAGTATGGAAAACATTGACCCAGTTGGTGTTCATACTGGTGACTCAATGGTTGTTGCACCATGTCAAACACTTACAACTAAAGAATTTACAATGCTTAAAAATGCTTCTATCAAAATTATTAGAGCACTTGGCATTAAAGGTGGTTGTAATGTTCAATTTGCTTTAGACCCTGAATCATATGATTATTATGTAATTGAAGTAAATCCACGTGTAAGCCGTTCAAGTGCGCTTGCATCAAAAGCTAGTGGATTCCCAATTGCAAGAGTTACTGCGAAAATTGCATGTGGCTTAAACTTAGAAGAAATTGAAATTGCATCTGGTCAAGCTGCATTTGAACCTACACTTGACTATGTTGTATGTAAATTTGCAAGATTCCCATTTGATAAATTTAATGATGTTAAAAAGACATTATCTACTCAAATGAAAGCTACTGGTGAGGTAATGAGTTTAGGTCGTACTTTTGAAGAATCATTCTTAAAAGGTATTAGATCACTTGAAACTAAAGTAGATCATTTATACATGAGTAAGTTTGATAATGTAGAAACTGATGCATTAGTTTCTCAAATTGAAATTCCAACAGATGAAAGAATCTTTATGATTGCAGAATTATTTAGAAGAGGTATAGAACCTGAAGTTATTTATGATGCAACTAAGATTGATTTATTCTTCTTAAGAAGAATTGAAAAAATTATTTTATTTGAAAAAGAATTAAAAGAAAATTGTAATTTAGAAAACTTTATTAAAGCTAAAAAACTAGGTTTTTCTGACCAATATTTAGCAAAAGTTATGAATATTTCAGAACTTGAAGTTTATAAATATCGTAAAGAACATAATATTTATCCTGTATACAAGATGATTGATACTTGTGCTGCAGAACTTGATACTTATACACCATATTTCTATTCTACATATGATACTGAAAATGAATCAGTAGTATCTGATAAAGAAAAAATTATTGTTTTAGGTTCAGGTCCTATTAGAATTGGTCAAGGTGTAGAATTTGACTATTCAACAGTTCATGCAATTTGGGCAATCAAAGAAAAAGGTTATGAAGCAATTGTTATTAATAATAACCCAGAAACAGTTTCAACTGACTATTTAGTTACTGATAAACTTTATTTTGAACCATTAACTGTTGAAGATATTATGAATATTATCGATCTTGAAAAGCCTAAAGGTGTAATTGTATCACTTGGTGGTCAAACTGCAATTAATCTTGCAGAAAGATTAGATTCTTTAGGTGTACCTATTATTGGAACTGATTGTGAAGCTATAGCAAAAGCTGAAAATAGAAAACTATTTGAAGCTTTAATGCATGAATTAAACATCCCAGAACCAGAAGGTAAAACAGTATTTAATATCGAAGATGGTTTAGTAACTGCTCATAAGATTACATATCCAGTACTTGTTCGTCCATCATATGTTTTAGGTGGTCGTGCAATGGAAATTGTTTATGATGATGAACACTTAATGAAATATTTAACAAAAGCATTTGCACTTGACCCTAATCAACCAGTATTAATTGATAAATATGTAATTGGTAGAGAAATTGAAGTTGATGCTATTTGTGATGGTACAGATGTATTTATGCCTGGTATCATGCAACATATTGAAGGTACTGGTATTCACTCAGGTGACTCAATTAGCGTTTATCCTGCATATAGTTTATCTAAAAAAGTAGAAGAAACTATCAAAGATTATACTAAACGTCTTGGCGTTGCAATAGGTATTAAAGGTTTATTTAATATTCAATATATTGTAGATCCAAATGATGATGTTTACATTATTGAAGTAAATCCACGTTCAAGTAGAACAATTCCATATCTTTCTAAATCTAGTAAGATTAATCTTGCAAAAATTGCTACATTTGTAATGCTTGGTGATAAGTTAAAAGATATGAATTTATCTGAACCTACTCCAAATATGTACTATGTAAAAGTTCCATGTTTCTCATTCTCTAAGATTAGAGGTTTAGATACTGTACTTTCTCCAGAAATGAAATCAACTGGTGAAGCAATTGGTTATGATCAATCACTTAATAGAGCATTATATAAAGCATTAAAAGCAGCAAACATGAGAGTTATCAATTATGGTACTGTTTTTGTAACATTATCAGATATGACAAAAGAAAAAGCATTACCATTAATTAGAAGATTCTATAATTTAGGATTTAATATTGAAGCTACTAAAGGTACTGGTAAGTTCTTAAAAGAACATGGTATCAAAACTAGAATTAAGAAAAAATTATCTGAAGGTAGTGAAGAAATTTTAGATTCACTAAGAAAAGGTCACGTATCATATGTAATTAATACGGTATCTCAATCTAAAACAAATAATGATGGTTTCTTAATTAGAAGAGTAGCAGCTGAAAACAATATTACATGTTTTACAAGCTTAGATACAGTAAACGCATTACTAGATGTACTTGATGAAATTACTATTAAGGTAGGTACTATTTAATGGTTAAAGAAAATTTAAAAGTACTATATAATAAACAAATTGCTCAAGATACGTTTGAAATGAAATTAGAAACTACTAATATGGCATTTGATGCAAAACCTGGTATGTTTATTAATATTTCATTAAATGATCAATCTAAATTATTAAAAAGACCTATTTCAATTTGTCAAATTGAAAATAATAATTTAATTATTACTTATAAAATAAATGGTGAAGGTACTAAAATTTTATCAACATATAATGAAGGTACTACTTTAGAAACTATTGGTCCTTTAGGTAATGGTTTTACACTTGTTGAAAATAAAAAAATTCTAGTAGTTGGAGGAGGAATTGGTGTTCCTCCGCTACTAGAATTATCAAAAAAATTAAAAGAATTAAATAATGAACTTGTAATTATTTTAGCTTTTAGAAATAAAGAATCAATGATTTATTTAGAAGAATTTAAAAAACTTGGTAAAGTAATTGTAACAACAGATGATGGAAGTTTTGACTTTAAAGGTAACGCAATTAATTATCTAGATCAAAATCCTGTATTATTTGATACATTATATAGCTGTGGTCCTGAAATTCTTCTTAAAAAATTAGAAGAAAAATACGCTTTTTGTGAAGGCTATTTATCTTATGAAGCAAGAATGGCATGTGGTGTAGGTCTTTGCCATGGATGTGTAAAAGGTGAAAAACATTATTGTGTTTGTACTGATGGCCCAGTATTTAAGTTAGGAGTTATCTATGGCGAATGTTAGTGTTAAATTACCAGGATTAGATTTAAAAAACCCAATTATTCCAGCTAGTGGAACTGCTGGATTCGGTGAAGAACTTTCAAATATTTATGATTTAAGTATTCTTGGTGGAATCATGATTAAAGCAACAAGCGTTAATCCAAAAAGAGGAAACAAAACACCAAGGGTTGCGGAAACTTATGGTGGAATGCTTAATTCAATTGGACTTGAAAATCCCGGGCTTGAAGTTGTAAAAAATGAAAAGCTACCATTTTTAGCTAAATATGATACTTGTGTTATCGCAAACATTTGTGGTGACTCAATTGATGAATATGTAAAAGTTGCATATGAAATTAGTAGAGTTGAAAATGTTTGTGCATTAGAACTAAATATTAGTTGTCCTAATGTTCATGGTGGTGGTATACCATTTGGTGCAGATGAAGATACAGTGTATGAAATTACAAAAAGAGTAAAAGAAGCATCGGTTAAACCTGTTTATGTAAAACTTAGTCCAAATGTAACAGATGTTGTTAAAATGGCAAAAGCTGCTGAACGTGGTGGTGCAGATGGTTTATCGTTAATTAATACATTACTTGGTATGAGAATTGATTTAAAAACAGGACGTCCAATTCTTTATAATAAAAAAGGTGGATTCTCAGGTCCTGCAATTAAACCTGTAGCAATTCGTATGATTTATGATGTTTATGAAGCAGTATCAATTCCAATTATTGGAATGGGTGGTATTGCGAATGTAGATGATTGTATTGAATTCTTAATGGCTGGTGCATCAGCACTAGGTGTTGGTACAATGAATTTAGTAAACCCATATATTTGTAAAGAATTAGTAGAACAACTACCAAGTGCATTAGAAAAATATGGATTTAAAGATATAAATGAGTGCATCGGTTATGCACATAGAAAATAGGAGGTATAAATAATGGTTATTATAGCATTAGATTTTAAAGATATGGAAACTTCTCTAAATTTTTTAGATAAGTTTAATGAATCTTTATATGTAAAAGTAGGTATGGAATTATTTTATGGTTCAGGACTTGAAATCGTAAAAGAAATTAAAAAACGTGGACATAAAATTTTCTTAGATTTAAAACTTCATGATATTCCAAATACAGTTAAAAAAGCAATGACAAACCTTGCTAAACTTGGTGTAGATATTATTAATCTACATGCTGCAGGCGGTTCTAAAATGATGCAAGCTGCACTAGAAGGATTAAATGAAGGTTCAACTGGTAAACGTCCTATTTTAATCGCTGTTACTCAACTTACATCAACATCAAAAGAAATGATGAATACTGAACAACTAATTCCAGGTGAAGTAATTGATTCAGTAGTAAATTATGCAAAAGTTGCTGCATCATCAGGTCTTGATGGAATTGTTTGTTCTCCACTTGAAGTAGAAAAAGTAAAAGAAGCTTGCGGTAAAGAGTTCGTAACTGTTACTCCAGGAATTCGTCTTGCATCAAACAATGCAGATGACCAAGTAAGAATTACAACACCAGCTAAAGCTAGAGAAATTGGATCAGATTATATTGTAGTAGGTCGTCCTATTACACAAGCAGAAAATCCAGTAGAAGCATATCATCAAATTTTAAAGGAGTTTTTAGGAAATGAGTAGTGTAGAAAAGAATTTACTTAAAATTAAAGCAGTTTTCTTAAGTCCAAAAGCACCATTTACATGGGCTAGTGGCATTAAATCTCCAATCTATTGTGATAATAGATTAGTACTTTCATACCCTGAGGTAAGAGGTGAAATTGAACATGCTCTTGCAGAACTTGTAAAAGAAAAATTCCCAGAATGTGAAATTTTAATGGGTACTGCAACAGCAGGTATTCCACATGCTGCATATATTTCAGAATATTTAGGTCTTCCTATGGGCTATGTAAGAAGTGGAAACAAAGACCATGGTCGTCAAAACAAAATCGAAGGTCACTATGAAAAAGGAAACAAAGTAGTAGTAGTAGAAGATTTAATCTCTACTGGTAAATCAAGTATTGAAGTAGTTAATTCTTTAATTGAAGCAGGCGTTGAAGTAATTGGTTGTGTATCAATTTTCTCATATGGTTTCGAAGAAGCTCAAAAAGCATTTGACTCAGTAAATGTTCCATATTATTCACTAGCAAACTTTAACAATTTAGTTGAAGTTGCAGTAGAAGAAGGTTACATTGAACAAGAAGATTTAGAAGATGTTCTTGAATGGAGAAAATCTCCTAGAACTTGGAGAGCATAATATTAAACAAAAATCGTAGTATATATTACATATGCTACGATTTTTATTTAAATATATAATAATTGAAAAAATCTTTAGATTATATTATA
>JAZOLP010000075.1:0-4162 GCA_045653225.1 Bacilli bacterium | reverse complement strand
TATAAAATATTTTTTTATTAAAAAAGATCACTTAATAATACAGCAATTTTTTCTAAAATTAATTTAGATTCTTCATTATAATTATTAAATAATGTACTATCTAAATCTATTACTCCAACAACCTTATCATTTTTTATAATTGGGACAACTATCTCTGAATTTGATAATGATGAACATGCGATATGACCTGGAAATTCATGAACATTTGGAACAACATAAGTTTTTTTATCCTTAAGACACGATCCACATACTCCATGACCATATTCAATATACATCGTTGCAGTATCGCCTTGGAAAGGGCCTAAATATAAATTATTTTTATCATCTACTAGATAAAATCCAGCCCATGATGTATTAGGAATATTATCATAAATCAATTTAGCACAATTAGCAAGATTACTAACTAAAGGATATTCTTTATTTATTGTAAATTCAACAGCAAGTACTAAATCATCTACTATTCCTTGAATAACTCCACAATGCATATTAATATCTATTTTGATATTCAATTACTTGATCTAAAACATATTGTTTTAAATCTCTACTTGGTAATTCATTATTAGCAAGTTCTAATGCCCATAAAATTGCACCAAGAACTGGAGGTTCTTTTAACACAATAAAATCACATTTTTTATTTGTTAATTTAAGAACTGTTTCTTTAAAACAATCAAGCATTTCAAAGTTTGTAGCTTTTGCCCAAACGCTTCCTGCAAGGATTACTTGAACAGGTTCACAAATATTAATTTCTGAAATACACCCTGAAATGCTTCTTCCCATGTTTTCACCAGCAGTTCTTAGAACTTTAATAGCTTCAGCATCACCTTCATTTGCACAAGCAAATAGAGCTTTAATTAAATATGTAGAATCAACTCTTTTACCTACAATTGCATTAGATAAATCTTTTTTAGATTCAATTTCATACATTTTAAAAACATATTCTGTTACTTTAGTTTTTCCACCAAATCTAAAACATTCATCAAAAGCAAGTCTAACCGCTGCTCTTGCTAGGAAACTTCCACCAGCTTCATCACCAGCAACATAACCAATTCCACCTACTTGCATCCAGTTTCCTTCTTCATCAATACCTACATTTACTGTACCAGTACCATTAATACTACATACACCAGTACCAGTTTTAGATGCAGCTTTAATACCTAGGAAACCATCATTTACAACCGCATATTTAGTAAAACCAATTTTTTCAACAGCACTTTCTAAAGCTTTCTTTTGGAATGGAGCATCAACTCCAGCAAGACCAAATGCACCAGATACTACATCTTCGATAGTTAAATTATTTCTTGATAAAAGTTCAGTAATTTTATTATTCATTTCATTATATGCGCCTTCAAAACTTCCAATTTTTGGAGATTCATGGCTACAAGTACCACAACGCATACCATCAATAAATTTACCATCTACATCAAATAATAAATAGTCAGTTTTAGTGTTTCCACCATCAACACCTATGATATATTTTTTCATTATTTTTCTTCCTTAACAAATTGAGGTAAGAATTCTTTATGAGCTTCTACCATTTCATCAAAACAAGCAGATGCAGTTCTTAAATCACCACAAAGAGGATTCATTACTAGAGCGCGCATTGCTTCAATTTTAGAGCCTTCTAATGCAGCTTTAACAGCATGTTTTTCATAAGCTTTAACTTGACGAATATATTCTTTTAAGTGATCATTTACAACACCAGTAACTTTTAACGGTGTAGCACCATCTTTACCAATACGAGCACAAACTTCAACAGCATCATTATCATCTAAGAAGTCCATTGCACCTTTATTAAGTACGTTAACAACTTGAATATCACCAACGTCATTCCAAATTGAGTTAACAAGGTTAATTGCAACTTCTGAGTAACGAGCACCACCACGTTGAGAAAGTTGAGCAGGTTTTACATGAAGTTCAGCATTTTGGTAAATTTCAAGAAGTTCTTCTTCAATTTCCATACATCTTTCACCACGTGATTTTTCAGCATGTTTTAAATGATCTAATTTACTATCTTGGAAATAATAATATTCTAGATAACTTGTAGGAATAGCACCAATAGCAGCAATTTGTTCTTTAGTAAATCCACTTGATGGAATATTCTTCATTGATTCACTATTTAAACCAGCTTGTAATGCTTCTTGTAAATAATCTTTACCATCTTGTTCAATCTTTGTAATAAATGCAAAATGGTTAAGACCCATATATTCAATTTCAGCATTAGGTAATTTCATTGCACGTTTAATACCGTCAATTGTATTAATAGGAACATTACATAAGCCCATCATTTTAACATTAGTATGGTTAAGTAAAGCCTCAGCAATCATACCAGATGGGTTAGAGAAGTTAATTAACCATGCATTTGGACAATGTTTTTCCATAAGTTTAACAATATTCATCATTACAGGAATAGTTCTTAAACCTTTAAACATACCACCAATACCACAAGTTTCTTGACCAATTAGGTTGTATTTTAGTGGAATCTTTTCATCTTTAACACGAGCAGGAAGTTTACCAACACGAATTTGGCAAAGTACAAAGTCAGCACCATCTAGTGCATAAGCATAATCATTTAATACAAGTTCAGTCTTACATGGAAGTCCAGCTGCAGTAATCATTCTTTGACAAAGACTACCAACGATATTTAATTTTCTTTCATCAATATCCATGAATACTAAATGAGTAACAGGAAGTGTTTCTCTTTTATTAATAATACCTTCTACTAATTCTGGTGTGTAAGTACTACCAGCACCAATAATACAAATTTTCATTTTCTACCTCCGAGTAATTATATTATGTTTTAATTTTTATTCATTTATATTATACTCTTTATATTATTTTTTTTCAAATAAATCATACTAATTTTAAATATCACAACTTTTTTAATTAAAATTATTTAATAATTATTTCCTACAAAAAAAAGGAAGAGTTACCATTCTTCCTTTAAAACTTCACAAACTAATTTATCAATTTCAGTACAACCAGCATTTTCTTTTTTAATAATATTTGCATAAACAATTGCATGTTCTAACATTTTTCTACTATAAAAATATTTCATTAAATTTGCACAATTAGTAATTTTAACTAAACGATTATTTTTTGGTAAAAGAACATGCTTTTCAATGTCTTCAATAATTTCAAGAGAACTAACAATTTTAAGTCCCAACTCTAAATTATTAGCAATATTCATATGAACTTTACCTTTATACAATTCTCTATATGACTCAATTAAATTTGCTGCTTCATCATATTTTTCTTCAGCAATCAAAAAATTAATATTAAGTGCATGATAAATATGTTTATTAAGGGAAGGTTCTTTAGTGCTTTTCCACATCAATAAAGCCCTTTCTTTATCATAATTTAATAAAACATTAGCAAAATCTATTAATATAACATTTCGGCTTTCTGAATGGAGATTTTCTTTTAAAATTTTTTGATAACTTTTTTCTAGTTTCCTAAAATCTAAATCTTTATAAAAATCAACAAGAACTTTACTTGCTAAATTTGCTAAAACTGATATTACAAAAGTTGAAACAAGAAAAAAAGAAAAAGCTACTAAAAAGCTTATAACTAAATTATTAGTTATTTTATGTATCAATACAAAAAGAATAACAATTAAAAAACTACACATAACACTACTAATATTAGCTATTATATTACTTTTTTTAGTATACCTTCCATAAGGTAATTTACCTTGTTCATTTTTTATTATCGCCATAAGCTGCCTCCTAAATATATACTATATTTAAAAATATTATACCAAAACAAAACTAAAATTTCTACAATAAATAAACTATTTAAATAAACTAAAAATAAGCATCTTATTATTATTATTTTATACTAATTATCTAAACTAACACTCATTATTTGATTTCTTGCTTTAACCAATAAAACAAATAAAAGAATATACGGAGCATTATAAATTAACAAGTAAGTAATTAAGTAAATATATTCTAATATTGTCTCAGATGAAAAAATACCTGCTATCATTAAAAGAAAACTAGGAAAAAGAATTATTCCATATATGATCATTGCAATAATTAATTGATAAGATTTTCTTTTTTGTTTTTCTATTTCATAATAGTTATAATTGTCAATTACTCCGCTAATTACAATATTTAAAATACCAATAATACCTATTATCAAACCAACAAAAATCATTAAA
>JAZOLP010000074.1:0-1738 GCA_045653225.1 Bacilli bacterium | reverse complement strand
CTACAGCAATCTTCTTACCATCATATTTTTCGGTATAATTTGTAATTTTCAACATAATCTACATTTCCTTTAATTTCATTATAATTATTGATATTATACAACAAATTAGGGTAAATATAAAGAATATAAATCAAAAAATCTTCCGCTTATATGAATTATAACATTTCATTCACATGGAAGATTTTGTTTTATTTTTAATATTTTAATAAATTACTCTACCTTCTCTAATTGTTTGATAAACTTTAACATCTTTATCAACAACAACTAAGTTAGCAAGCTTACCTTCTTTGATACTACCCATAACATCATAAACGCCTAAATTTTTAGCTGGATTAGCTGATGCATATTTAACAGTAGTTTCTAAATCTGTATCTAAGAAGCTCATAACGTTTTTAACTGCATTATTCATTCTAAGTACGCTACCAGCAAGTGTTCCATTTTCAAGTCTTGCTTCACCATTTTTAACAATAACAACTTGACCACCAAGTTCAGAAACACCATCAGGCATGTGTTTTGCACGCATTGCATCTGTAATTAATACAAACTTATCAGCTGGTTTATTTTTCCATAATAATTTAATAGCAGGACCTGATAAATGAATACCATCACAAATAGCTTCACATGTTAATTCATCAAATAACATTGCAGAACCTACCGTACCAACTTCTCTATGATGAATAGGCTTTTGAGCATTATACGTATGAGTAACATTTGATGCACCTGATTTAATAGCTTTTTCTACATCTGCATATTTAGCATTTGAATGACCAATAGAAGCAACAATACCTTTAGATGCAAGATATGCAACTAAATCTTCAGCTCCTTCTACTTCAACAGCCATAGAAACTAATTTAATATGATTTCCACTAACTTCTTCATAATGTTTAAATACTTCAACATTTGGCTCTGCAACATATTCTAAAGGTTGAGCACCAATGAAGTCTTTAGAAATAAATGGTCCTTCTAAATGAACACCTAAAATTTCTGCACCAGATTCAGGTTTTGAATCAATATATTCTTTAACTGCAGATAAAGCTTTATCGATATTTTCAGGACTTTGAGTCATTGTAGTAGCAAGGAATGCTGTTGTACCTTCTTTTGCTAAAGCACATGCAATTTTACTTAAATCCTCAACAGTTCCATCCATAGCATCACTTCCAGCAGCACCATGAATATGTTGATCAATAAAACCAGGAATAACAATCTTATCTTCAGAAAGTTCTACTAATCCTTCACAATCAAAATCACCAATTTTAGCAATTTTACCACCTTCAATAATTAAATTTGTTTTAACTAATCCATTTTCTGTTAAAACCCAACTGTTTTTAAACCCTTTTACTTGTTCCATATTAAACTCCTTTATTTAAAAAATAATTTCATTTCTAATTGATATTTTTCTTTATTATATGTATATTGTGTTATAAAATCATAAGAACTTACCTTACTTAAATTAACTTCTTCAGTCAATTCTTCATTAACACTAAAATTACCATTAGAATCTATATATATTAAATATAAATTAAACTTAGTAAGTTCAGTATTAACAAATTTAATTGTTGCGTTCATATAATATTTATTAACGTCATTTTCAACTTTTGTGTTTCTTGCTAAATTAGTAATATTCATCGCAGAAGTAGAAGTACCAGTAGATGTACTTAAAGCACCAAATTTCTTACTAGATGAAAAATCAAAATATATTTTTGGATTAGGATCAGATAATGAATATTCTTCATATTCA
>JAZOLP010000073.1:0-11322 GCA_045653225.1 Bacilli bacterium | reverse complement strand
TTTCCTCTATTTTTGGTATGTAAGTTACATACTCCTCACATGTGTCATTACTACCAAATGCTTCATATTAAGCATTTTATCATAAACTTTTCTTTTTAAATTCCATAACATATTTCCTTTCTTCACAAATGCGAACTTGATTTAACTATATTATATAACAATTGTGGAGTGATATACATTAAAAATTTAAAAGACCAGATTAGAATCTGGCCATCTGATTGTTATTATCCAGCAAGAAAATGTTCAGCAAGTGTAATAATATAACCATTATCTTTAAGTTCTACAGTTATATTATTTGATTCATAATTATCACTGCCATATAAAATATTTAGCGCATTTGTCGCTGTTTCTAAATTATCAAATAAAACCTTATCACTCTTTATTTCTTTTAAATAATAACATTGACTAAGTTGATAAGACTTTGTAAAAGTATATGTAATATTTTTATCAATAATAATAATTTCATCATCTAATAATTCATATTCATAGCTTTCTAGTTTTTCAAATGTATAAAAAGAATTATTAAAAGCTAAATTTTCATTTGATAAAATATACTCTATAATATAATCACTATATACCCCATTATTATAAGCAATTAAATCTAGGCTTTCTTTAACAATAATTTCATCATCATAAATAGTAAGAGTTTTTAAATCAATAAAAGCATCAACAAACAAATTGCTTTTTGCTTTACTTAAATTATAAACAGATCCAATTTTTACTCTTTCACTATATTGCATAAAAATACATCCACCAGAATAATTTGTAAATTTTAATTCTACCTCTTTATTTAAATAATAACCTTGAAATATTTGATAACTAGATTTATCAACTTTATTTATAAAAAACAAATACAATTTATTATTACTTTCAACTAATAAATATCCAGTAGAAAAACCATTATCCTCTATGTTAACAAAATATCCAGTATTTACATTTTCAAACTCATTTTCTACATTTTCATAATTATGATAATAAGATAGAGCATCAAATATTAAAGTCGATGAACTTAAATCTACTTCTTTAAACATACCACTTTCATTATCATCGATAAATAAAGTATTATCAATAATATTTATATTTAAATTTGATACCCAACTAGAAACACCAACATCTTGACAAATAAGTGTTCCTTTATAACTTCCTTCGTACTTAATATTTTTATTATTTTTGCATCCTACCAAACATAATCCAAACACTAATAAAAACATACTAACTAATATTTTCTTCATTATAGGACCTCCTATTAATATAACAAATAATTATAAAATTTTTTTGAACCTTTCATATATAAAACAATTCAACCTAGTAAAAGGTGACAAAAAGTTTTATATACATCTACATACATATTATACTATATGCAAAACCTTGATGTCAAATTATAACTATCTTATTGGTTCGAGTCAATGGTCAGTCTCCTTAGGTATTTAAATTTAAATGTTTCATAAATGTATAAAAAAATAAGGTATTCTAACCATTATTTGATAAAATACCATATAAAATCCAAAAAAAATAAGCCTTCAATCAGAAGACTTATAGATTTCTAAAAAATGCCTAAGAGCGATTAAAAGGTGCGTAAAGCGGGGTAAGAACGACTAAAAGTACACCACGGTCGCTACACAAAGATTGTAATTACTTCTGATCTTTGTTATCCAAAGCTATAAAATTCAAAGAAATATTTGTTTAAAAATGCGCCCCAATCCTTAACATCCTCTGTTATTTCATCGGTACGTTTATCAGAAGTATATACTCCTAAAAAAACAATCGCCTTTTTCTCATCATTAAAAGCAACGCGCTTGAATGCATCGGGGTAATCATCGCCGTGATAAAAGTCTTTTTTGTTGCGTTTTCCATAATAGTCATAAAATTGAAAACCGTTATATTCTTCCATGCATTCGTCGCCGAGATCGGAGAGATTTTCCTTACAATAGGTCTTTGCGATTTGATATTCCTCCTCTGTGTATTCGAAATAATAAATTGCACGCTCTAATATATTATAAAAAGCGAAATCCTCTGTATATGAATAATAATAATCGGCGTTGATATAAGAATAATCGTCAATGAGTGACTCTACATTGAAAACATCAATTTCCACTGCAGAGTTGTAATTACCGATGTATTTGTAGTCATCAAAACCATGGGCTTCAAAATTGTATGCAGAACAAGATGATATAGAGAAAATCGTTGCAAAAATTAAGGTAATCAAACAAAAGTAAGTAACAAATTTTTTCATTAATAATTGCCTCCTTATGCTGAATATATAATTAACAAATCATTTATATTATCAAATAACCTGTAAAACTCCTATCCATATATATTGTACCATCTTCCAATTTGAATGTCAATACTTACTGCTCATTATCGCACCTAACAAGTCGCGGATTGGATAAACAAAAAGGAACTTTTAGTAGACAAAAGTTCTCTTTTTGTTGTTTCATTTCTACCAAATGTTTCACGATGCAACTTTTAGTAGTAACAATTTAATTTTTGGCAATAAAACAGCTGGTATAATATTTACGCTAACAACAAATTCTGCCAATTTTCAGGAAATCCTAATCTATATAATTCTATATCATCATTATATTCCTCGATTAATGCTGCAAGTTCAGTAACAAAATTTCCCCAATCACTAGTATTTTTTAATAGTTCTTTAACAACCAGTAAATAACTAAAAATTGTTTTATTAAATTTTGTTTTACAATCCTTAGGTGTAACTGGTATCGAAATCATAATTGTATTATATATTCTTGCATAATGAGCACAACAATTTCTTAGATGTGTTAAACAGTATAACCACGAAGATAAACAAGTAGAATTACTATTAAAAGTTCTTGCTATTTCTTTTTGTAACTTTGTATCTAATTGTGAATACATTTTTGAAGCATCACTAAAATCAAAGAATTCAATTATAACCCATAATGAAAACTTACCTTCATATTTATTCATATGATGAATTATGATTGGATTTTTTTCATTCCTTTTTAAATACTTATCTAAATTAGCTTGTAATATTGTTTCATCAAATTTACTATTATAATTATTACTATCTAAATATCCAAGCGGTCCATACTTTAAAGCATGATGGTATGCAATTCTCGTTTTTATTGTCACTTCTATGTGTTCAATTATATAACTTAACATATTTCTAAGTTTGCGATCAAACAAATAATTTCTATATACTTTATTAAAAGAAGTCCCTTCTAAATATTTATCCTCCGATTCTTTGAAAGGTAAAAAATAAGAGGTTAATCTATAATAGTTAATATCGAGTAAAATATTCTTTACAAGTTCTTCGTTTTCTATTATACAACCTCTTGCTTTTAATAATTTAATTTGTTCATCTATGGTTAAATGCTTTTTTACATCCATATATATCCCCCAAATATGAAAACATCTCCCCTGGGGCACATTATAAAGAGGTGCGGGGAGTTTTATCACTAATATTATATTACGAATAACAAAAAAAATCAACTGTTTTAACATAATTTTTTAATCACTATTTAAAATAAATTGAGTGGTAGTATAAGTAAAAAGCCAGGTAACCAAATTAATTTAAAAGTTGGCTGACTGACTTGATTGGTTATTTAATAATATCTAATTCAATTAATTTTGCTTTTGCATATTCGTAATCTTCTTTTATTATTTTATGAACTTCATTAACATTAACTTTTTCAATATATCCAAAATCTATATGGTCGTGACAATCCAAATAATTTACATATTGTTGTTCGTTTAATCCTATCGATCTATAATAGACAAATTCATCAGATAAATCTAAAAAGAAACAAACATCAATATCTCCATCATCATCAAATTCATTTTGGTTAAATCCAACTATTCCATATTTTCTACCATCTGCTATTGAATAATAATAATCTCGATAATTTGCTACTCGAATATTATATTTGTTTTTATCAATATATACAAGTTCTCCTGCTTTAAATATTGTTGGGTATTTGATGCATTTTACATTTAAGTTATAGTCTTCTGGATCAACGTAACCATCATCATATATACAATAAATTTCCATACTTTCATTTAAATAAACAATTATGTTTTCATTTTCATCTATCTCTTCTGGTGTATCCCAATTTGAAATTTTTCTTTTTACTATTTCTATATTTTTCAAATTACCAACATTTATATATTCTTTATAATTTTCTTTATAACTATCAATTACTTTCATAATTGAGTCAAATGAATAACATAAGAATCTTTCTCCCTCATAATTTGACATATGATCCATAATCACATCATAAACATAATTATCTTCTTTTTTTGTAAATTTATTGTAAGCATTAATTTCAGATTCAACATATGCTTCAATATAAGATATAAGGTCTTTGTTTTCAATATTTTCTTTTATTTGTTTTAATAGGTTTAATTTATTTTCCCATGATTTTGAAAACTCTTGTGCTAGTTGTACATATTCAATATCTATAAATTTGTGATTATTTGTTATAATTGCATCCCTCATAGTTTTAGATGGAATTAATTCAATGATTTGTTTTTCTAAATCTATATTATTCATAAATTACCTCACATCATAATTATACCATATTTCCTCATTTATTTCTACTATTTAAAAAGCCAGCTAACCTTTTCGTGGCTAACTGAGCTTGATTGATTTCCTTTTATTTCATATATTCTAACAAAATATTTACTTCATCAATTGATAATATAACTGTACCTATTAAATCTCCATTTTTTAATATTGTCATTGGTCCATTTTCTGAACTAAATTTAAATTCATATGTATTAGGTGATACTATACCACTATTAGGCATATCATATGTGATTTTTATACTACAATCTAAGTAGGAATTTGTATAATCATATACTGATTCTCTTCCGTATAGTATTTCTATTAAATAATCCAATATTTCATTTTTATTTTTTGCATCTATTGTTTTATTTTTATTTAAATCTGTGTATTTAATATCACATGAATCTCCCGTTAAAGCAATAGCGCTAAATACAATTTTTCCATCATCATTTCTTACTATTTGTAATGGATCATCAGGCCAACTTTCTTGAGGAACATATGGATCTTCACTTCCAGGTCCATTAGGGTTATCAACACATCCCGCCAAACATAATATAAATACTAATAAAAACACACTAACTGCTATTTTCTTCATATAAATTTACCTCCTATTTATACAACAAATAAATAGTCTATTTTTATGGAACTATTTTACTTATTTATATTATAATACATTATTTTAAAATAAGCACTAGAATACTATCTCTTTTTAAGAGAACATTTATTCTTTCACATATAAAACAATTTTACATTGTAAAAGGTGACAAAAAGTTTTATTTCTTCATATATATTATACCATCAATAAATATAGCGTGTCAAATCATCAATCTCTCATAGGTTCGAGTCCCATCAGAACCTAACATTCGAATCCCGTAAGTTAATGGTTCGAGTCCGTGGTCAGTCTCCTATGGTCTTTAAATCTAAATGTTGCATAAATGTATAAAAAAATAGGATATTCTAACTATATTTGATTAAAATACCCTATAATATGCAAAAAAAATAAGCCTTACTAGAAGACTTATCGATTTACTTTAATGGGGCGAATAATGGGAGTCGAACCCATGCATAACGGAGCCACAATCCGCCGTGTTAACCACTTCACCATATTCGCCATTGGCAGGGGCAATAGGAATCGAACCCATATTAACGGTTTTGGAGACCGGTGTACTACCGTTGTACGATGCCCCTTTAAGATGCTATATTATTATACCACTATTTTATAACTTTTTCAAGCAATTAACTTATAAAGATAAATAAGCTACTTAAATTGTAGCTTATTTATCATTTGACAAACGTAATGATTCAGCGATACAAGCAAGTTCTAACATATCTGTATTAGAAGATGCTATAGTATATTCAATACCAGCTTCATAAAATTTAATAGTTTTATCACTAACAATAGCACATAAACCGCCTAAAACATATATATCTCCATCAATAAATTCTGTTTTTAATGATTCATATGTAGATGTAAATTTCTCAATAATTGTTAAGAAAGAAGATCCTGAATATGTAAGTAAAATTCTTTGTTCATCTCCTGAACCTGTCTTTACTTCTTCTTTTAATATTAAACCTGTTGGGCAATATGTAGGATATGACATAGCTCTATCAAAATCTAATACATCTTCCGTGAATACTTCTTTTAACGTTTCCATTGTTTTATTATTTTCAAACAATGAATCGTCAATATTGATATTTGTTTCAATATTATCGATTTTAAACATTGAAATTAATGTTTCATCTGATTTAAAAATTTTAACTTCAGTAGGCAATCCTGTTTGATTATCAAATACAATTTTTTGATACATATCTGTTGCGTTATCAAAAAGTTTAGCTTTTAATTTGTAAGTAGTGGTTAATTCATTTTTCTCAACTTCTTTTGATTCATCTGCAATAAAGTCTTTAGAAAGAGATTGTAATAAATAAGGATAACTAGTAGTTAGGGGCCAATTAGATGATACTTTAAAATTTTTATTTAATGATGGAATTAATACAAATACACCATCTGTATTTTTTAAAATTACTTGTTTTTCTAATGAATTTGGCAATAATAATTCTACTCTGTATAAATCAGGGTTCTTATAAAATACAGTAATGTTACTTATTTTAGTTCCACTTGGAAAAATAGTTTCTAATGTCCCAGATAACTTATAACTTTTTAATTCATTTACAACTTCGGGGAACAATGAAACTTTATCTTGATTTTTCTTACAACTCAAAGTTGTAAATGTTAATAACATCAAGAAACATATCAATAACGTTTTAATTATTTTTTTCATATTTAATCACCTATTTAATTTTATGTTTTTATTATTAAATTATGAATATTTTTACATTTATAATTTATCTTTTTATACACAAAATAATGATGGATTAAATTATTTAATTCAAATTTCAAAGAATGGAGGTATAAAAATGAGTGTAATTCAAAAAATTGCTTTAGCAATTTTAATCATTGGTGGATTAAACTGGGGATTAATAGGTTTCTTTGATTTTAATTTAGTTGGATTCATTTTTGATGGAATGACTCCTGTTATCTCGAGAGTAATCTACGCTTTAGTTGGTATAGCAAGTATTACAACACTTGTTGGATGGTTATTGCCAGTTGAAGATGAAGACTATGAACATGAAAAATCATATCAAAATAGTTTAAGTCACTAATAGTAAAATAAGTGTGCTACTTTTAACATATTGTTTTCAACACGTCTCTTTAATAGAATTGTACTAAAAAAGGAGACGAATTATGGAACAAATTGAACAAGTTAATAGTGAATCTTTAGAGATAATGTTCGGTAAGAGAATACTTCAAATAAGAAAAGAAATGAACTTATCACAAGAAGCATTTGGTGAAGTTATAGGTTTCCATAGAACATATATTGGACAAATAGAAAGAGCAGAGAAAAATGTTTCTATTAGAACTGTTGAACAAATTTGTAAATCTTTGAATATCACTATTCAAGAATTATTTGATTTTTCAAAATTAAAATGATGGAGTTTTATCCATCATTTTTTTCTTTTCTAATCAAATCTTTATAATAATTCATTAATGCTCTCATACAATGACTAATCCCTGATTTTGATAAAGTTTTACCAAACATGTTTTCGGAATAATAGCTTAATTCTTCTAAACTTGAATCTGGATACTCTTCTCTTAGTAAAGCGATTGTTTGAAGTCTTACAGGCATCTTTTCAAAATGTCCTACACTTCTTATATATTCAATTGCTGTAAGTTGCTCATCACAGCTTTTAGCACATCTTATCTCGTTAGCAATATCACAATTAGTCATTCTATTAGCCATATTATTAACATCTCTTACAATTCTTTGATCTTCAAAATAGAATACACCACTTGAAGCTCCAATAATAGCTAAACAAGAAGATATATCTTCACTTCTTTTAACATAAAGAACAGATTGATTTCTTCTTTCCATTGTTGAAACATTTATACCTTTTGATTTAAAAAGTCTAGCTGCAAATCTAATTACATTATCTTTTGAAGATGAAATTTCAAAATGATAACAGTTTTTTCTTGGATCATTAATTGAACCTTTAGCAATGAATAATCCTCTTAAAAAAGCTGATTTACAACATGCATTAGATATAATTTCGTCATTTCTTGATAAATGTGTAAATGGCATTAATTTAAATTCTGATATGATATCTTCAGCATGATCTATTATTTCCAAATAATAAAATCTCCTTTTTCTTAATGAGACTTCATCTTTGTATCTCATACCAATATTAACATTATATATATCTTTTAATAAAGGAATCATTATCTTCAATACATTAAGAATAGTACTTTTTACTATAATTTTAAGACCTGTTGAACTTATCAATATTTCACTATTACCTTGAAGTAATCCATAAAGTACTGCTTTTTTACAACAAGAATCAAGTGAAGAAATATTTAGTAACTCTTTTTTTACTTCACTTGCGAAACTCATAGTTTATAACTTCCTTGTTATAGCAACAGCAGCAACTACTCCATCAGCAACAGCTGTAATTACTTGTCTTGTGGTTTTGTGAACACAATCACCTACAGCATATAAGCCAGGAACATTTGTTTCACGTGAATCATCTACATAAATATATCCTTTTTCATCAAGAACACCATATTTAGATAACATATTAGTTGTTGGATCAAAACCAATATAGATAAAACATCCATGAGTGTTAATAGTTTCAATTTCACCAGTTATTTTATCTTGAATAACTACACCTTCTAAGAATCCATCTCCAATAAACTCTTTAATAATTTTATTATTCATTATTGTCATATTCGGTGTAGATAAAGCTTTTTCAACTAAAATTTTAGGGGCTTTATATTGTGGACTTCTTGAAATTAAAGTTACACCTTTACAAATTTTTGATAAGTATAATCCTTCTTCAAAACCACTTGTTCCACCGCCGATAACAACAACTTTTTCGTTAGAATAAAGATTACCTTCGCATAAAGCACAATATGACAATCCTTTACTTTTAAATTCTTTTTCGCCAGGCACACCTAAACTTCTTACGTTTGAACCAGCTGCAAAGATTACATATTGTGTTGTGTATTCTTTTTTCTTTGCAATTATTTTGAAATTTCCATCTTTTTGACGAATAATATCTATTACTTCATCTCTTACTCTTTGAACTTTTTCATCTTTAATTTGTTGATGCATTATTGTAGCAAGTTCTACCCCTGAGTTTCTTCTAAATCCAGGATAGTTTTCAACTTGAGAAGTCCATATTAGTTTTCCACCAGGAATTCCTTTTTCTATCATAAGAACATTGATGTTAGCTCTTTTTAAGAAAAGACTTGCGCTCATCCCCGCAGGGCCTTCACCAATTACAATTACCTCAAATTCTGTCTGCATATTTTTCACCTAATTTAATTAACTCTTTTGGATCTGATAAAATTTCATCAGCATGCCATTTTTTAAAATCTTCTTTAGTTGATACACACCAAGTAACGCCCCAAGTGAAAGAGTTTGAGTTTTTACCTGTTAAGATATCTGTTTCTGTATCACCAATCATAACTACTTTATTTACATTATATTTTTCTTTAATTTGATTTATGCAATCCGGATTTGGTTTTGCAGTTGCCATTTGTTCAGCACCAATAACAAAATCAATATATTTATCTAGTTTACAAATCTTTATTCCACGATAAACTTCTTTGCTGATTTTATTTGAAGCAACACATATTGTATATCCTAAAGATTTTAAAGATGTTAAAGCATCTTTAATACCAGGATAAGCTTTAATATATTTTTCAGTTAACTTTTCAGCATATTTTGCATATGTATCAATATATAAATTTAATTCATCATTAGTTGAAGCATATTTTGTAAATGTATCATTTATATATGGCCCAAAGAATGAATGAGCTTCATCAATAGTTAGAGGATATTCTGGGTTAACTTCTTTAAAAGTTTCAATAACAATATGTTCAATAAGTTCAAATGTATCTAAAATAGTACCATCACAATCAAATACTAAAACTTTATTTTCTTTTTTATTACTTTGATTAGATTTTTCTAATAATAGTGTTGCTTTATCAGATAATAAAGCTTCATGGCAACTTACTAAATTATATTTAAATACTCTTCTTAATACTGCTAATGCTATACCTACAGCAATAAAAAGACATGAAATTAATTGAGCAACTTTTATTCCACTATTACCAATCATTAAAGCATCAGTTCTTAATGATTCTATAAAGAACCTTAGGATACCATACCAAATTAAGTAGAAACTTATCCCATCACCAACATATATTTTCTTAATATACTTTCTAAGTGTTGTATATATTAAAACACCTAAAACATTAAACACAGATTCATAAAGAAAAGTAGGATGATAATAACCAGCAACTGTCCATCCACTTGCTGAAGAATAAGGAATATACATTCTATCTATAATAAAGTCTGGAATTAATAATTTACTTAAAAATTCTCTTTGAGCAATTAACGCTGAATCATCTAATTTCATTAAATCATTAACCATTCCTGGATACTTAATTAAAGGACCAAATGCTTCTTGATTTACAAAATTTCCCCATCTACCAATTGCTTGACAAATCATAAATACTGGGAATAATATTTCTAATAATGGAATAATTCTTAATTTCTTAATTTTACAGAAAATTGGAACATATATGCATACAGCAATAATCGCGCCATGAATAGCTAATCCTCCACTTCTTGGGTCAATTACATCTAATAATGAATTGTAATGATCTCCAGAAAAAGCAACATAATAAAGTCTTGCTCCTAAAATTCCAAAGAATAAACCAAATGCTAAGCCTTCACTTAAAGTATCAGCTGACATTCCCATTCTTTTTAAGAATCTATAATATGCAATCATCGAACAAAATAATGCGCCTCCAACAATTATTAAAGCATACCATGTAATTTGAATTTTACCAAAATCTAATGCTAACCTACTCGATGAATCAAATATAGGTCTTAATGGATCATTGCTTAGAAACATGATTAATTCCTTTCTTCTTAAATTTATAAAGATATTTTATAATAAATTTTTTAATAATAATAAATAATATAATACCAAATAGATAAGTTAATATTTCAGCAAAACTAATATCAATAATTTGTAAACTAATAATACCAGCACTTATAAAAGAAAAAATTGTAATTAAGTAATTAATTAATCCAAAACTAAACATTGTTAGAACTGGAAACTTATTAAGAACATAACTATTTAAAATAAAATCAATAAAATTAAATATCATGAAGTAAATAAAAAGATTTAAAATATTGCAAATTATT
>JAZOLP010000072.1:0-6385 GCA_045653225.1 Bacilli bacterium | reverse complement strand
CAACTTTATCACTATCAGCAGTTGATAATTTTGTAACTCTTTGTCCATTTACAAATTCAGCACTTTGATACCAACCTGCAAAATAATAACCATCTCTTTGATGACCATGTGCAGGAAGTGAATAATCACCAGTTGTTTGATCAACGTATACAGGTTCATATTTACCAGCAGGAATTACAGCACCTACTAAATATAATGTACCAGTTTTAGCTTCTTCATCAAATGAATAATAACCAACAAATGTTTTACCTTCAGCAGGTCTATCAACAACGATTACAGCTGCATCTACAAGTTCCGCATCAGCAAAAGAACCTTTTTTACAACTTGTTAAGCTAAAAACAAATAAACATGTAATAACTAAAATAAATAATTTAAATAATCTTTTCATATCTACACCTACCCAATTACTACGTTGAATTCAACAACTTCATTTTCTTCTTTAGGAGCATATTTAGCTTCTAAGAATTTAACTGCTACATTTTCAAATAATGCACATGATAATACATCTTCATCACATTTGCAGATGTTTCCGTATTTTTCTTTCATTGCATCAAATTCTGGAGCAATCTTATCAGCAGGACGATATGTAATTACTTCTGCATCACCAATGATTTTCTTACGAACATCTTCATTAACTTCTGCAGGAGCTTGACCATAGTTACCTTTTAAGTATTCAATAATTTCTTTTGGACAAGATTTATATCTTTCACCAAATAAAACATTCATAACAGCTTGAGTACCAACCATTTGAGAAAGTGGTGTTACAAGTGGTGGATAACCTAAGTCTTTTCTTACACGAGGGATTTCTTTTAATACTTCTTCATATTTATCCATTGCACCTTGACCTTGTAATTGGCTCATAAGATTAGATAACATACCACCTGGAACTTGGTATTTTAAGATGTTTGGATTAACTGTTAATGCTTTAGGATTAAGTTTTCCTTCTTTTAAGAATGCATCTTTAACAACAGTTAATTTTTCACAAGCTTTCTTTAAGTAATCAAGATTTAAGCATGGATCATATTCAGTACCAGCAAGACCATATTGTAAACTTTCAGTACATGGTTGAGAAGTACCACCAGAAAGTGGAGAAAGTGCAGTATCGACAATGTCACAACCAGCTTCAATAGCTTTCATAACTGTCATTTCTGCAATACCACCTGTACAGTGAGTATGAAGTTCAAGTGGTAAGCTTACACTTTGTTTTAAACGTGAGAATAATTCATATGCATCAGTTGGTAAAAGTACACCAGCCATATCTTTGATACAGATTGAATCAGCACCCATTTTTTCTACTTCTTTAGCAAGTTCTACATAATAATCAATTGTATGAACAGGACTTGTTGTATATGATAAAGCAATTTGACAATGCCCATCATATTGTGCTTTGTATTTGTTTGTAGCATCTACAGCACTTTTTAAGTTTCTTAAATCATTTAAAGCATCAAAAATACGAATAATATTGATACCATGTTCTAATGATTTTTGAACAAACTTTTCTACAACTTCATCCGAATAGTGACGATAACCTAGAATGTTTTGTCCTCTAAATAACATTTGTAATTTAGTGTTTGGGCAAGCTTTACGGATTGCATCAAGTCTTTCCCATGGATCCTCATTTAAGAAACGTAGACATGCATCAAATGTTGCACCACCCCATACTTCTAACGCATGATACCCAGCTTTATCTAAAAGTTCAGCTACAGGTAAAATGTCTTTAGTTGATAGACGTGTTGCGATTAAAGATTGATGACCATCTCTTAATGAAGTATCAACAATTTTTACACCCATCTTTTTTGTTCTCCTTTTGTATATTTTTTTATTTTGATTAGTGATTTAAAAAAACCACATTCTTCATATTCATTTTATCATAATTAAGTTTTTTTCTCAACCTTAATGCTAAAATTTAAATTTGTACTATTATCATTATTAAAATAGTTATACAAATTTTTCCTAATAAAAAAGAATTAAGTTTAATACTTAATTCTTTTGTTCTTTTAAATATTTATGATAAGCAGCTGCTGCAATCATTGCTGCATTGTCTGTACAGTATTTAAATTGAGGTACTGTTAATTTAATATTTAAGTTATCCATTGCTTCTTGCATTGCGCTTCTTAACCCTTTATTAGCAGCAACACCCCCAGCAATAATTACTTGTTTTACATCATATTGTTTTGCAGCTAAACTAGTTTTAGAAACTAATACATCAATGACTGCATTTTGGAAACTTGCTGCAAGATTGTTTGCATCTATAGTTTCTCCTCTTTGACTTGCATTATGACACAAATTAATTACTGCAGATTTAAGTCCTGAAAAACTAAAGTCAAGTGAATCTTTTGAAAGTTTAATATGTGGCAGTGGATAAGTAGGAGTACCAATATGAGCCATTTTATCAATAATCGGACCACCAGGGTAACCTACATTTACTACTCTTGCTACTTTGTCATAAGCCTCACCTACTGCATCATCTAGTGTTTCACCTAGGATTTCGAAATCCATATGATCTTTCATTAAAACTAGTTCTGTGTGGCCACCTGATACAACTAGAGCTAGAAGTGGAAATTTAAAGTCTTCTTCTAGATAGTTTGCATATATATGACCATGAATATGATTTACATAAATTAATGGTTTATTATAACATAAACTAATTGTTTTTGCAGTGTTTACGCCAACCATTAAAGAACCGATTAATCCAGGTTCTTTTGTTACCGCAACAGCATCAATATCATCTAAACTCATATTAGCTTGTTTTAAAACATCATCAAGAACATAAGTCACTTTTTTGATATGTTCTCTACTTGCTACCTCAGGTACCACACCACCATACATAGTATGAATTGCGATTTGTGTATAAACTGTATTACTTAATATTTTTCTACCATCTTCGACAATGGCCATTGCTGTTTCATCACAGCTTGATTCAATTGAAAGTATTATCATATTATTTCCTTCATCATTACTAAAGCATCATCGCCGTTTTTATAGTAATGCTTTCTTTTTGATATTACATTAAAATTATGTTTTTTATAAAAGTTAATTCCTTTTTCATTTTGTTCTCTAACTTCTAGAATAACTGTTTTAGCATCTTTATATAAGCTTAATAAAGTATTAAATAGTAAAGAACCTATTCCATTTCTTTGGTAAGTTTCATCTACTACAAAGTTTAATATTTCTAGTTCTTCACCAATAACATAAGCTCCAATATATCCTAAAACTTTTAAATCTTCTTTTGCGGTTAAAAAGCAAATACTTTCATTAGCTAATTCGTTTTCTAACATTTCTTTTCCAAGTGTTTCACCTAGAAAGTTTTCTTCCAATAATACAACTTGAGAAATATCTTCTTTGATTAGTTTTTCTATTTTTATCATTAGATACCACTTCTTATATAATTAGGAGTAAAATCTAAAGTTGATTCTTCTTTAAATAAATTATATTTAATAATATTTAAAGCAGGATTATTATTAAAGAATTCATCATTCATTTCTATAATTTGAAAGTCTGAATATTCTTTAAAAGATTCTTCATCAGCGCCAAATGTTTCATCTTTAATAATATTTAAATTAGTATTTTCTACTTCTACTATTTTAAAATAACTGTGTTTCTTTTTCGCATCAATTCTTGGAATGTATTTCCCGTTTTCTTCAATTTTCGAAGCAAGAATCAAATCAAGCGAAGAAAAACTAAATAATTTTTTATCCTTGATATGAGCTAGCACCTTTCCAACAGTTCCAGCAATTCTAAGACCAGTATATGAACCAGGACCTCTTCCAATATATACTTCTGTTATATCGTTAATTGTTATATCGTTTTCTAATAAAAATTTATTTAAATAATCAACTAATGTTTCAGAATGGTCATTTTTACCACTTCTTACAAAATATTTTGCATCATTATTATTAACAATACAAAGATATAAGTAATTAGTTGAAGAATCAATCAATAATTTCATAATTATTACCTCTTAGCATTTCTTTTATTGCTTCTACATCTGTATCATCAAAACATTCTAATTTAAAAAGTCTTTCTTCCATCGAAATATTAGTTATTGTAATATGCCATAATTCTTCAGGTAATAAATCTTCAATAATGCTGGCCCATTCAACAACAGAAACACCTCCAAGTTCGAAATATTCACAAAGAGCATCATCACCACTAGAATCATTTAATCTATATACATCAAGGTGATATAATTTTTCAATATTATTCACATAAATTGTCGGTTCATATATTTTCATAATTGTAAAAGTTGGACTATTAACTGTTCTTTTTACTCCAAGTGCCATTCCAATACCTTTTGTGAATGTTGTTTTACCAGCACCTAAATCTCCAAATGCTGCAATCACTAAATTTGGATACATAAAATTAGTTAATAATGATCCAAGTTTTATCATATTATCTTGATTTACTACTTTTATAACTATTTCTTTCATAGGGGGGTCTCCTAATTATATTCTAAATATTTTAATATACCTAAATAAACCATCAAACAACGATATTCAAGTTTTGCATCTGATGTTAGAACACTTAAGTCTTCTTTATTCGACATAAATCCAAGTTCTACTATCACACCAGGTATAATAGAATTATCAGTAATATATTTTTCTTTAATTTCTTTTGCGACTCTTTTGTTTGTTTTATCTTCTAAAATTAAATAACTTTGAATATTATCTGATAATTGTTTTGAAAGAGGATTCTTATTACTATAAAATACTTGAGCTCCATGAATTAAATTATTGGGGTAAGTATTCACATGAATAGATATATATAAAATATTAGATTTTTTATTAATTATTTTTACTCTTTCTTTCATATCTGCTTTTTTATTATTGTCTAAAGCAATATCTTTTTCTCTTGTATATATAACGTTATATCCAGTAGACTCTAGTAATTTACCTAAATATAAACTTGCTTTTAATGTTATATCTTTTTCGGTTACTTTATTGTTTGTTGCTCCTCCATCAAAACCACCATGACCAGGATCGATACAAATAGTACTAAATGGAGTTGAAATATATACAGTGAATGATACTAATAAAAGAGTTATTACAACAATAAAAGTTAAAAATAAAGTTACACGACGTTTTTTCATTTCAAATCACCATTGTATTTTATTTTTAACTTTTAATATTTATACATTATTTATTAAATAATTCTTTTAAAATTTCGTGTAATTCATCAATTTGTTCGCTTGTTAAAGTTGGTAAAATACCAGCTTCATTAATCATATGTGATGAAACAGTATCGACATGATAGCTTACTAATTGCCCATCTTTAATCTTTAATGTTGTTGGAGCATTAATACGATCTTTTTGACTATCAATGCAATCGCTAAAATATTTTCGCATTTGTAAGTAATACTCTTTATCAATAGAATTTTCATTATCGCGACAATCTTTAATATCACAATAATATATTGTTTTAATTTTTAATTCTTTTCCTACGCTGTTTACCTCAGGTAGAAGTGCTTGACACCAAGGACAAGCAGGAAAACCAAGAACAAGGATAAATGTTTCTTCATTTAAAACTTTATCAATTACTTCTTTTGGTGTTATCTCTTTAATAATATGTTTTTTATCTATAAGTTGTGGATAGTTTTCCATAATTTTATCCTCTTTATCACAAGATACTAATGTTATGCATAAAATTAAACATAATAAAATACATAAGACTTTTGGTAGTTTCATATTAGTCCTCCAATTTGTATTTTTCAATCCATCCTGATAGTTTTTCATCTAGTGTTTCAAATCCAATATTATATTCTGGCACGCGACATTTAATACCTCTTGTTTTATGTAGTTGTTTATAACTTAGTTTTACTTTTTTATTTTCTTCATCAATTTCTAAAACTCTTAATCTAATTTCTTGGTCAACAGAAACAAATTCTTTAATTGATTTTACATAATTATCTGAAAATTCTGATATATGTACAAGCCCAATATAATCACCCACACTAACAAATGCGCCATAGCCTACAATACTGGTAATTTTTGCTATAACGATATCACCTGGTTGCATTATTGTTGTTCCTCTACTTTTTCTACACCTATAACTCCAGGTACTTCTTCTAGCATCATTACTTCAATACTATTTTTGATTGTATCATCACTACTAGAACATCCAATGCATGCTCCTAAAAGTTTAATGTATACAATGCCATCTTTAAAATCAACATAATCTAAGTCACCGCCATCTTGATTTAAATATGGACGTAACTTTTTAATTACTTTTTTTACTTGTTTAATAATTTCTTCTTGAGTCATAATATTTACCTCTTATTTCTATCTTATATATATTATACTACATTTTGCTAATATTTTGTATTAATTTGGTTTTATTTTTATTCTTTAAATAAATTACCTGAGAAATAATATATCGGAATACTACC
>JAZOLP010000071.1:0-15736 GCA_045653225.1 Bacilli bacterium | reverse complement strand
CCATTTGACACTATTATCTTCATACCTTGAATCATAATAAATTTGGGAATTATTTGTCTTTATAACCGTACTAACTGTATCAATAAACATTGTTGGGTTGTTTTTATTATTCATATAATCACCATTATATTATATGAATTATATTTAATTTTTTTTACTATTTTATATTTTTATAATATAAATAAATTAAACCTTCAATAAGAATATCTGGTTCATGAATATAGTCAATTGATAAAACATCTTTAATAAGTGGAGCAAGACCACCTGTTAAAACAACTTTTACATTTGGTAAATTTAATTCATCAATTGTCTTTTTAACCATACCATCAATCATTGATGCTGTACCATAAATCATACCACTTTGAATGCAAGTAGTTGTATCATTACCAATAACATTTTCAGGTTTTAATAATGCTGTATCTGAGAGTTTAGCAGCATTTTTTATTAAAGATTGTAAAGACCCGTTCATGCCTGGTGCAATAGCACCACCTAAATATTCTTGTTTATCATTTACAACAATAATCTTAGTTGCTGTACCTAAATCAATAATAATTACTGGTCCACCAAATTTATTAACTGCTCCTACTGCATCACATAATAAATCAGATCCAAGTGTTTTAGGAGCTTCAATTCTTAATTTTAATCCACTTTTAATACCTGGGCCAATCATCATAGGAGAAATATTAAAATATTTTTTCACCATTTGTGAAAAAACATAGTCAAGTGCAGGTACAACGCTTGAAATTACAACACCTTCAATATCTATATCTTTAACAATTGGTTGTAATTTATGAAAATATTCATCTTCAGTTAAAGCTGCATTTGTTACAAATCTATATGTATTAATTATTTTTTTATTATTACAAATACCAAGAACAATATTTGTATTACCTATATCAAAACATAAAATCATTTTTATCACCAAATCTATTATATAACAAAATTAATGATTTTGCAAAAAATATGTCATTAAATAAACTACTTTATATGGACATAATAAAATATATATGGTATAATATAATAAAAGAAGGTGATTATTATGGCTATCCAATATATGCCAATGACCAAAGCAGATTATGAAGACATCAAAAGATTAATTACCGAAGCTTGGTTTAGTGATTATCCATTTAAGGAAAAATACATTAAACTATACGCTAATGGATATCTTAACATGTATTTAGCTGAATCTGATTATATGATGGTCGCAAAAGATAATGGTAAACTTGTAGGATTTTTATTTGGAAACCTAAATAAAGCTCCATTAAAACAACGAATCGTATCTAATTTTAAACTATTCTTATACTCAATCTATATGTTATTTTCGTATCCTGGTAGACGTGGTTTAAAAATTACTTTAATTACAAGTAAAGTTAATAAAAAACTTTTAAAACCATATAAGAAAAACACCAAAAATGAACTTAGTTTATTTATTGTAGACGAATCATATCGTAATAAAGGCGTAGGTTCAACATTAGAAAAAATGTATACAGATTATTTAAAAGAACATGGTGTTAAAAATGTTTTCTTATTCACAGACACATACTCTAATTTCGCATATTATGAACATCGAGGATATAAACGAAAAGGTGCGTTACCAGTAGACTTCAAGATTAAAGACTCAGAAATTGATCCAATCTCAGAATACTATATTTATATAAAGGAACTATAAGATGCAAATAATTGAATATTTTAATTTTAAAAACAAACCCCTTACTAAAGAAGAAAAAATAAGTATAAAAGTTCAAATTGATGAATTTATGAATCATTTTGAAAATAATAGTCAAACAAACACTACAAACCCAATATTAAACACTGATGATATTCAATATAAAATTGATTTAAGAAAATTATGTTACGAAATCGTTACTAAAGGTATTGGTAAAATAATTTACACTACTATTAATGATACATTTGTATACTCAATCTTTGTTGATATTGGACAATGTTTTAACCACGAAGCAAACAACCCTGTTGTATTAAATGCTTTAAGATCCATTGCAAAATACAAACCAACAACAAACTTAGAAAAAGACCAACAAATTAATACTTTAAATGAAAAATATCGAAATGAAATTAATTATCTAAAAAAAGATATTAATGATGTATGTCCTACAACATGTTTATTTATAACAAACTTAAATTTTGATAGTTGGTTTATTAGTGGTTCACCAATTAAAGCATTGCTTAGTGCGTTCCCATGTTATAATTTACTTGGTTTAACTAATGAAAAAATAACACAAGAACAAATTGATGCAAGTAATGAAACAAGAACATATTCATTTTCTTCAGTATACAAAGCTGATATGGATATTTGGTACTTTAATAAAGTATTTAAAATGTATCAATCTAACTTAAATCCTGATTACCATTATTATAATATTTGTAGATATCCAGAACTTCTAGAAGTATTTGATGACTATCGTAATCAAACAATTCCAATGATTTTTCCACTAAATAATCCACTAGAAGAAAAAGAGGATTACAAAGGAAAGGGTTTACCTATTAAATTAAGTGGTTTTGATGTAAAGAAAGAAAGTCAAAACTATTATTTTACATCTAAAATTAATCATGAAATAGATGCTTTATTATATCCAGCAGTAGATTATAAAACATTCTTTGATATTGAAACATCATTTGACTTATTCCATGTACATGAAGGTTTAAGAGTTTACAATATTGATGATAAATCATATCAAGCATTATTCTTCTATTCATTTGGGATAAGTGAAGATTATTTATTCACGGAAGAAAAACAAGAATCAACTGATGAAGTTGCATCAGAAGATAAAATGGTAGCTGATATTTACAGTACAATGCCTGTTAGATACGAAGATATTGAGACTTTATTTGAAGCAAGAACAATAGAAAATAACTTTGTTGTAAAAAACTTAATCACAGGACTTAGATTCCAAGAAAATTACGAATTTGGTAATGAAAATCATAATGTACGTAAATATCAAGATCGTGTAGTTAGATTTGACCTTGGAACTGTTAATGTATTAATTCGTGAAGAACCGCATTATAACTATTATCAAAAAGATAAAGTTGTAATGGCAACAGAACGTCCAATTCCAATTCGATTAATGATCACTGCAGATATTGATACACATAGTGCTGTACTTTATTTATTAAACTATGGTTGTAAGCATAAACCTAGTTATTATTTAAATGAAGTATCTACTAATGGCATTATTCTACTACCAACAGAACAAGAAATTGAATCTGGTGATTATGAAGTAAGATATAGTGAAGAAGGAATTCCTTATATTTCATTCTATGCTTATATCCAAAAACGATTTGGGCTTAAGAAAATGGGTACACCTAGACACTTAATTTTATCTCCATTCTTAGGAGATTGCCCAGATGATGCAAGTGAATCATTAAAAGAATCTTATAAAGAAATTAAATCTGCACTTCTTTATGCTCGTACTTTATTTGAAGATGCAGAAGAATTAGGTAAAATAGTAGATAATAATTTAGATATTATCTATCATAAAAAATGGGGTGATGCTGTATTTGATTACTCAACTACTTATATCACTAAAACTACCGTACTACAATATGCGGATACCTATAAAGATTACTTAGCAGAACGTATTGACTTTGCTGTTGTTACATTATTCTACTTTGAAGTATTACAACTAGAAGATTCTGCAATTCAAATTGCAACAAATAGTATTTCTAAATTCATTGATGCATATCAAATTGAAGATAGAAAAGGACGTAAAGGTGCCAAGAATGTATCAAGTGAAAATGCTCTTAACTTAATTGAAGACATTTATGAAGAATATGCTAAAACAATGGACTTATGGGATGTTGAAATGAATCTTCTTTCTTCTAATCGTCTTATTGCAACAATGCGTAAGAAATTTGAAATTGAAAAAGATCTTGTTCAACTTAATCGTAACAGAAATGGTATTGAACAAATTTATCAAGGAAAACAAAGTAATATCCAAAAACGTAATAGTTTATTACTAGCTGCTGTTTCTTTAGTAATTACTATTTCTACTGTTGTTGAGGTATTACAAGCTGCTTTATCGGAAATATCAAGCAATTGGCCACAAATCTATCAAGATATTATTAATAAATACTTAATGATGATTATTATTGGTGTTGCAATAATTGGTGTATTTGGCTTCTTTGCATATCGTAAGATTATGAAAGATAGAGATAAAAATGTTATTAAGAAAAAATAAAATAAAAAAAATTCTCCAGACATACGTCTGGAGATTTTTATTTAACTAATCCTTCATAAATTGCGTTAATTGCTTTTTCAAATTGTGAATTTTCAACACCAACAATAATACTTAATTCTTGAGATGCTTGAGCAATAACTTTAATATTAATATCATTCTTACCAAAGATAGAGAATAGTTTAGCACTCATACCTGGTTTTAAAGCCATATTACGGCCTACTACTGCAACTAATGCGATACCTTGTTCAACAATAACATCAGTAACCGCAGAAAGTGCTTTAATTTCAGCAACAACTTCATATAGACGTTTACTAATTTCATTATTAGATACAATTAAACTGAAACTATCGATACTAGAAGGCATATGTTCTACATTAATATTATATTTTGCAAGAACATTTAATACTTCTCTTATAACTACTAGTTTTTGAGTTTTTTGTTTCTTAATTATTGTAATTGATAAATAATCCTTTTTACCCGCAATACCAGTAATAATCTCAGATGTATCTGTTGGATTAGAAGTAATGATTGTACCATCATCTAATGGTCGATTAGTATTTCTTACATTAATTGGAATATCTAATTCTTGAACAGGGAAGATAGTATCTTCATGTAACACATTTGCACCCATGTATGATAACTCTCTTAATTCTTCATATGATATTTCTTTTATTTGTTTAGGATCTGATACAATTCTAGGATCTGTTACTAAGAACCCTGATACATCTGTCCAGTTTTCATAAATAGTAGCAGATGATGCTTTAGCTAAAATACTACCCGTAACATCTGATCCACCTCTTGATAATAAATGGATTTTACCATCAGGATATGAACCATAGAATCCTGGAACAACAATCTTTTGGTTATGCTTTAATACTTCTTGTAATGCATCATATGTTTTTGCTTCATTAATGTTTCCATCATAATCAAAGAAAATTAAATCTTTCGCATCAACAAATGCATAACCTAAATAATTTGACATAAGTTTAGCTGCAAGAAATTCACCACGACTTACTAAATATTCTTCATCAATATTTTTAGAAAATTCTTTTTCAATAATTTCAAATTCTTTACAAAGATCAATATTTAGATTTAAATCTTTTAATACTTCAAAATAACGTTCTTTTATAATTTTAAATACTTGTTGTTCATCTACACCATATTTTAAATGAGCACCTGTTAAATAAAGTAAATCTGTTATTTTGTAATCTTGTTTATTTCTTTTACCTAAAGCAGAAACTACAACAATGTTTCTTGTTTGGTCTGAATCAATTATATTTTTTACTTTTTTAAATTGGTTACTATCAGCTAAGCTAGAACCACCAAATTTTACTACTTTTTGCATCTTTCAATATCTAGAGCCATTGCAATTTGAACTGCATTAGCTGCTGCTCCTTTTCTAATATTATCTGCTACAGAATAAAGTAAAAGTCCATTTTCACATGTTAAGTCTTTTCTTATTCTACCTACATATACATTATCTTGATCTTTTGCAACTATAGAGTTTGGATAAATATGATTTTTTGGATCATCATATAAAATAATACCAGGATAATTTTTTAATGCTTCTTTTACTTCTTCTATTGTAAAACTATTTTCTAATTCAACTTGCATCATTACACCATGACATGCTGCAACTGGAACTCTAATACATGTTGCTGAAACTAATAGATTATCTAAATGAAGAATCTTTCTTGTTTCATTTACCATCTTCATTTCTTCTTTTGTATAACCATCATCTAAAAATGAATCAATTTCAGGGATACAAGTATTTGAAATATCATATGGATAAAATTCTGGTTTTTCTCCGTTTTTACATCTATTTAAGTCATCAACACCTTTTTGACCAGAACCTGATACAGATTGATAAGTAGTGTAAACAACTTTCTTTAATCCAAACTTATCATGAAGAGGTTTTAATGGTAAAACAGATTGAATAGTTGAACAGTTAGGGTTTGCGATAATATTAGATTTACTGTATGCATCTTCAATATTAATTTCTGGAACTATTAAAGCACATTCATCATACATTCTCCATGCACTAGAATTATCAATTACAACTGCACCTTTTTGTGCTGCAATTGGAGCATATTCTTTTGATACACCACCACCTGCTGAGAATAATGCAATATCAATATTGTCAAATGCTTCATGAGTAAGTTCTACGATTGTATATTCTTTTCCCATAAATTCAACCTTTTTACCAGCACTTCTTGCTGATGCATATAATACTAAATTATTAATTGGAAAATTATACTCTTCTAGCACTTTTAAGAATGTTCTTCCAACTAGTCCTGTTGCACCTACAACAGCTACATTATATTTTTTCATGTCATTCACCTCTTGTTAATTAATTTTATAAGTATTTTTATTTTGATAGTTATTTAAACATCTATCTTCAATTATATCAACAATATCTAATACAACAGCAGAAGCGGTAGGAAGACTACCAGCTCCTTTACCAATAAATGTTAATGTATCATTTGGATATGTTTCTAGTATTACTGCATTAAATTCGTTGTTAACATTACTGAAGAAATGATTTGAAGGAAATAGTTTTGGTTCTACTTTAATTTCAATATGACCATCATTTAAACTACTTTCGCATACAAATTTAATAACTTGATTATTTTGTTTAGCTTTTATTACATCTTCTTTTGTAATATTTGAAATTCCAATTTGAGGAATTTGATTAATATCAATAAAAGTATCCCATGCAAGATCTGATAAAATAGCAATCTTACGCATCATATCATAACCTTCTAAATCTGCTGTAGGATCAGCTTCTGCAAATCCTAATCTTTGAGCTTCTTTTAATGCTTCATTAAAATCTAATCCTTCAAACATCTTTGTTAAAATAAAGTTAGTTGTACCATTTAAAATACCTGAGATTTTAGAAATTTTATTTACTTTCTTTAATTCTTTGATATTTTTAATAATTGGAATTGCTCCACCAACACTTGCTTCATAAGCAATATATGAGTTTGATCTATTAGCTAATTGAATTAAAAATTCGATATCTTTTGCGATTACTTCTTTATTAGCTGTTACTACATGTTTTTCATATTTTAAAGCTTCAACAATCATGCTTTTTGCAAATTCATAACCGCCAAGTACTTCAACTACTAAATCGACTTTTCTATTTTTAAAAATATCTTCTGGATTATCAGTAAACAGATCAATATGATTTTGATCAAACTTTTCTTTTCTTTCTAATATCTTAACTACTTCAATATTAGGCATATTCTTACAAATTTCAAATACACCTTTACCAATAACACCATAGCCAAGAATTGCGATATTCATTTTTTTCATTATTCTACTCCCATTATGTCTACTGATTTCACACCAGCAATTTTACTTAAATCATCTTTTAGTTCTTCAATCGAACAATTTAAATCACTTACATCAATAGAAAGTGTAATGTATGCTGTTTCATCTAGTGGCATATCTTGATTGATTGAAATTATATTACCAAGTTTATCATAAACAATAGATAAAATAGCTGATAATATACCTTTTTCATCAATTGTTTTAATAACAAAAATCGCTTTATTTCCACTATCTTTAGAAGGACTAAAAATATAGTCTTTATATTTGTAATACGTAGATCTACTTATATTTAATAATTTACAAGCATCTGAAATACTATAATTTTTATCATTAATAAGTTCTCTAGCTTTTATCACTTGTTCAAAATATTCAGGTAGAATACTTTTATGAACAATAAAATATTCATTACTTTTCATAAATATAAGCTCCCTTATTATTTACTTTTTGTTCAATAATTAACCAATCTTTATATTTTATATTTAAACTATCTTTACTAATTAATAATATTGTAGGTCCTGCTCCACTAATCATACATGTCGCGTTTAAATCATTAGATATACTTCTAAAATAATCACTATCATTAATTAATGGAAAACGATAATCTTGATGTAGTTTATCTATATTAGCAGCTTTTAAAAGTGCTATGTCCCCAAATTCTAAAGCTTTTATTAAAGCGACACTATGAGATATATTACTAACTGCATCAGCCATAGAAATACTCTTAGGAAGGACACTTCTTGCAACACTTGTTTTAAGTTCAAAAGAAGGTATACAAACAGTAAATTTAAATAAATCACTACATGAACACTTTACTGTATAAAATTTTTCATTTTTAAAACTACAAGTAAGTCCACCATAAATTAGTGGTGCAACATTATCAGGATGACCTTCAATGCTTGATGCAATTTGGAATATTTCATCAATTGTTAAAATATTATTTAAAATATCATTTGCAATCATAACTCCACTAACAATACAAGATGCGCTTGAACCTAGTCCTCTTGATGTTGGAATATTTTGTGTGATTTGTATTAATTTTATTGGAATAATATTTTTATTTAAATGATTAAAAACAGTTTCATAACTTTGAATAATTAAATTATCCAAAGGATTAAGAAATCTTTCATCAAAATTTACTATTTCATAATTATTTGATTTTTCAAATCCATATTCATTATACAAATTTAAACAGATACCAAATGCGTCAAATCCAGGACCTAAATTAGCAGATGTTGCATATGTTCTAACAATTTTCATCAATTTCACCAATTAACTTTCTTAAATTAGCTTCCATTTCTTCTTTCTTCCATACTACTTTATTGTATTTATAATTATAAATATCAGATAAAATACTAGGTACTTCTAAAGAAGTTTCTGAAGCAATTTTACTTATTAATTCTAAATCTTGTAAATCATAATTAAATATTTCATTTACAGTTTCAACAAACTTAAATGGACTAGCTGTTGATACAACAACAGTCTTACCATTTAAATTATCTTTTAATACATCATATGCTTTATAACCAACTGCAGTATGAGGGTCTATTAAATAATTATACTTTTTATAACAATCATTAATAGCTTCTACTGTTTCTTGCTTATTAACACTATATGACATAAAATCATTTAATTTTTCATGGTATTCTTTTGGTAAAGTAAATTTACCTTTTTCTTTTAAATCTGTCATCAAGTTTTTAACTAATTCTTCATTATTATTTGTAATAATATATAATAATCTTTCTAGGTTAGATGAAATTAAAATATCCATTGCAGGTGAATTAGTTAGATAAAATTCTCTATTTTTATCATATGTATAAGTATTAAAGAAATCTGTTAATACATTATTTTCATTACTTGCCCAAACAATTTTATTGATATATAATCCCATTTGTTTAGCAATATAACAAGCTAAAATATTACCAAAGTTTCCAGTAGGTACAACATAATTTATTTTTTCACCAAACTTAATCTCACCTTTATTTACTAAATCACAATAACTATAGAAATAATAAATAATTTGTGGAACTAATCTCCCAATGTTTATAGAGTTAGCTGATGACAATTCATAATTATTTAATTTAATACCGCTTGTAAATACTTTCTTAACAAGGTTTTGACAATCATCAAAATTGCCTTCAACACTAATAGCCATTGCATTTTTACCAGTATAATATTGCATTTGAGAAGCTTGGAAATTACTTACTCCATTAGTAGGATAAAGCACAACAATAAACACATTATCTACATCTTTAAAGCCAGATAATGCTGCTCCACCAGTATCTCCACTTGTAGCAGTTAGAATTAAAGTTTTCTTTGGAAAACCAGATAATTTCTTTGACTCTACCATTAAATGTGGTAAAACAGTTAATGCCATATCTTTAAATGCAAGTGTAGGCCCATGATATAATTCTAGGAATGATAGTTCATTAAATGATTTGATATCAACCATTTTTTCTTTGAAGTTCTTTGTGCTATATGCATTATCAATGATATGATCAACACTTTCAAAATCATTTAAGAAATATTTTAAAACAATCTTAGAAATATCTTGATAAGATTTATTTAAAAATTCTTCATTAAAATTAAAGTTATTGAAATCATTAACAATGAATAAACCTCCATCATCACTAATTCCTTTTAATATACAATTTGTTGCGTTTAAATTTAATTTACATCTTGTACTAGTATACATATTGTCCACCTCTTTTTGTTAAATATTATAACATATTTTGTCTTTGATTGCAAGACAAATGTTTTTATTTCGCATACAAAATATTGCTTTTTATTTTCCTTTTTTTAAAAGTTATGATATAATATTTACATGTTATTTTGGAGGACTATATATGACAAATCAATATTTACTAAACATCTATGAAAACGTAAAACAAAAAGACAAAAATGAACCAGAATTTTTACAAGCAGTTTATGAAGTATTAAATTCTATTGAACCATATGTTAATGAACATCCAGAGCTTGAGGCTTTTGGTGTTTTAGAAAGATTCGTTGAACCAGAACGTCTAATTACATTTAGAGTTCCATGGGTGGATGATTCAGGGAAAGTACACGTTAACAGAGGTTATCGTGTTCAATTTAATTCCGCAATAGGCCCATACAAAGGTGGTATTAGACTACACCCTTCAGTAAATCCAAGCATTATGAAATTCTTAGGATTTGAACAAACTCTTAAATACTCACTTACAGGACTCCCTATGGGTGGAGGAAAAGGTGGATGTGACTTTGATCCTCGCGGTAAAAGTGATTTAGAAATCATGAGATTCTGTCAAAGTTTTATGACTGAACTATTCCGTCATATTGGAGCAGATACAGATGTACCTGCTGGAGATATTGGTACTGGTGCTAGAGAAGTTGGATTTATGTTTGGACAATATAAACGTCTAAAAAATGAATGGACTGGTGTTCTTACTGGTAAAGGTTTAAGCTATGGTGGATCTATTGGTCGTACAAGTGCAACTGGATTTGGTCTTTGTTATTTCACTAATAAAATGCTTGAAGTAATGAAAAACACATCATTAGAAGGTAAAAAAGTAATCGTTTCAGGTTCAGGTAATGTTGGTATTTACGCTGCAATTAAAGCAAAACAACTAGGTGCTACAGTTGTTGCACTAAGTGACATTAGTGGTTATGTATACAAAGAATCAGGTATTAACCTAGAACTTGCTAGAGAAATTAAAGAAGCTAAACGTGGCGTTTTAGCTGAATACGCAGAATTAGATAAAGAATGTACATTTAATCCGAATCCAAAAGCTATGTGGCAAGTTAAATGTGATGTCGTTCTTCCATGTGCAACACAAAATGAAATTGACTTAGAAGATGCTAAAGCATTTGTTAACAATGGTGTTATCGCAGTTGCAGAAGGTGCTAATATGCCATGTACATTAGAAGCTACAAACTTTTTAATTGAAAACAAAGTTGCATTCGCTCCAGCAAAAGCTGCGAACGCAGGTGGTGTAATGGTTTCAGGATTTGAAATGAGTCAAAACTCTATGCGTCTTTCTTGGACTGAAGAGGAAGTTGATCAAAAACTTAAAGGTCAAATGGAAAACATCTTTATAGAAGTTCATGAATGTGCTAAACATTATGACAATATGTATAATACAGTACTTGGAGCAAACATTTCTGGATTTAAGAAAGTTGCTGCAGCAATGCTTGCACAAGGTGTTTGTTAATAATAAAATAAAATGGAGGTTTATAACCTCCATTTTTTAATTATCAAAAGTAATTTTATCCATTTCTTCGAATTTATTTAATAAAAATTCCACTGTAAGATTTTTCTTTTCTTCACCTTTTACATCATAAATAATCTTACCACCATACATCATAATTAAACGATCACCATATTTTATAGCATCTCTCATATTATGAGTAATCATTAAAGTTGTAAGTTTATTTTCAGTAACAATCTTTTCCGTAATTTCAAGAACAATTCTAGCAGTCTTAGGATCTAGTGCAGCCGTATGTTCATCAAGTAATAAGATTTTAGGCGTTTGAAGTGTAGCCATTAATAAAGTAATTGCTTGTCGTTGACCACCCGACAATAAACCAACTTTTTGAAGTAATCTATCTTCAAGACCTAAATTTAATGATTTAATCATTTCATAATATTTTTTTCTTTCTTCTTTATGAAAGCCCCATTTAAGAGTGTTTTTACTCATTCTTCTACTTGCAATTGACATATTTTCTTCAATAGAAATCATTCCAGCAGTTCCCATATTAGGATCTTGGAATACTCTACCTAAATATTTAGCGCGTTTATGTTCAGGAAGTTTAGTAACATCTTCTCCATCAATATAAATATGACCAGAATCTAATTGATGAACACCAGAAATCACATTCATAAGAGTTGATTTACCACTACCATTACCACCAATAATTGTAACCCATTCACCTTCTTCTATTTCAAGATTTAAGTGATCCATTGCAATTCTTTGGTCTTCTTCATGCCCTGTCAAGTTAAAGATTTTTAATCCATTTTCTAGTTTAAGCATTGCCATGTTTTTTTCCTCCTTTGAAAAGTATTTTTCTAAGCTGAGGAACAGCTAATACAACTAAAATTAATAAAGCATATAATAGTTTTTGATAATGTGATGGTAGACCTAATTGAATAGCAACTACTACAATTAAGTAATAAACAACAGCACCTAATAAGACTGAAATAATCCAGTTTTTAAATGTTCGTTTACCAAAAATACCTTCACCAATAATTATAGATGCTAGACCAATTACTAATACACCAACACCCATTGTACTACTTGCTGATTTTTGAGTTTGAGCAAAAAGAGAACCACTTAAAGCAATTAAAGCATTAGAAATACCTAAGCCTAAAATAATCATTGCGTTAGTGTTAATACCTTGAGCTCTTGCCATTTTAGAATTAATACCAGTAGCTCTTATACCCATACCAATTTCAGTTCCAAAGAACCAATAAATTACACAACCAATTAATACAACAATTAATAATGAAATAAAAATCATATTGTAATTATTCTTTTGAAATATTGCTAAGAAAGTGTCATAAATTCTAACAATTGGTTCTTTATTAACGTTAAAACCATTTAAATTTACTAACGCAGAATAACCACTTTCATTATAAGAAATAATAAAATCTTTAACACCATTAATATTAGTTTGAGTTACCGTTGGAGCAAATCCCATAATAACTAAGTTTAAACTAAATAAACCAGTCATTGTAATAATACCAGCAAGCAATGATGTAATCTTTAATTTAGTATGAATTAAACCTGTAATAATACCAGCTATAAATCCTGCAAACATACCCATAAATGTAGCCAAGAATGGGTTCCAACCTAAAACTAATAAAACAGCACTTAATGCCCCACCTAATGTAAAGGAGCCTTCACAAGACAAGTCTGCAATATCTAATACTCTATAAGAAATAAAAATTCCTAAAGCAAGTAAAGCATATGGTAGACCTGTCTTAAACATGTCTATAATAATGTACTGCATATTATACTACTTACTTAATTTATCTTTAATTGATTGTGGAACTTCGATACCCAAATTTTGAATAGAATTATCATTAATAGCAACTTCTAATCCTGATTCGTCAACACTTGTAGATGGAACACTACTACAAGGAGTACCACTTAAAATTTTAGCAGCCATTTCGCCTGTTAAATAACCTAAAGATTTATAATTAATTGAATAAGTGATTGTACCACCTGCAGCTACCATCCCTGATTCACCACAAACTGTAGGAACTTTTAATTCATCAGCTACAGCTGCAATAGCAGGCATATTAGATGCCATTAGATTATCAGTTGGTATATAAATAGCTTCAACACCTTCAGTTTGAATTAAAGCAGTAGTAGCAGCTGAAATTTCAATTGCTTCAGAAACTGTTTTAACAACAACTTCAACACCTATTTTAGCAGCTTGAGCTTTAACCATTTCAGCTTGAACTTGAGAATTAGTTTCAGCAACATTATATAATACACCTAATTTTTTAATTCCAGGTGTAAGTTCTAAAATTAAGTTAACTTGATCAGCAACTGGGTTCATATCGTTAGTACCAGTGATGTCAGTTGGATTATTAACATCAGACATTAATCCAGCAGAAACAGGATCAGTAACAGCTGTAAATAATACTGTGATATCAATTTCTTCAGCATCTCTTGCACTTTGTAATGCAACAGCAGCAGGTGTACCAATACCTAAAACGATATCAGATTTACGTACTAATTCAGTAGCCATTGTATTCATAGTTGTCGAATCACCTTCTGGATTTCTAACAACAAATTCAGCTTCCTCATAACCATTAGCTTTTAAAGCCTCAATAAATCCATCCTTAGCATTGTCTAATGCGCTATGCGTTGCAGTAAGTAAAATACCTACTGTAACTTTATTATCTTTCTTACAACTTACTACGCTAAATGCAGATAATAATACTACAAATAATAAAATAATTTTTTTAATCATGAAAATTTCCCTCCTGTAATTTATACTAAAAAAGAAAAAAGTTATTACATCAAGTAATAACTAAAACTTCTAGTTATTACCTTAATGTATAAAGTGTAATAACTAGCAATATATCTTGTCTTCAACGCTAAAAAAGCCAAGAGAGCTTGTTAATTAAAACACACTAATTCTTGGAAATAATAATATGCGTAAAAGTATGAACAATTAAATGTTTGCATAATATAATCTCCTTTCCTCTCTCTTTTCTTAATAATATTATACACCTCTTTAAAATTATTGTCAAATATTATAACTTTTTATTATACTAAAAATAAAAACACGCATATTTTATATGCGTGTTCAATGTTATTTATTTGAAATAACAATATCGAATGAAGCAGGGAATTTATTTGCACTAGAAACAAATACAATAAATGTATAAGTAACACCAGCAGTTGCTTCAAATGTATGTTCAAAGTTAATATTAATCTTACTATCGACATTACCAGAAATATCAATCTTAGACATATCTGATTCAGTACCTAAGAATCCAATATATGGATCAATTAGATTTAATGCAAGTTTATCCATTGCCAATGACTTAATTGAATAAGTTTTAGTTTCAGTAGCTGTGAATGTATAATATTTCATACTTCCTTGACCAGCACCATCGTAAGATACAGAAAATGCACCTTCAGTAACTGAAATAGGATTTTCTTTTGTGCCTTCACCATATACTTCATTTAATTTAACTAATTCAATAACTACTTTTTTATTATCTTTATTAGTTGTATATGCATTTGGATCATAAGTATAACCTGCTGGTAATGAATCAATATGTATATAATAATTTACATCATCTAATTCATTATATGCTGTACCATTAGAATTTACTGCAACAGGCAATAAACATGTTTCACCAGTACACCATTGAACAGTAACTCCACCATTTACTGGAGTTTTATCAGGATAAACAACTTGTACTGAATATGCATTTGGATCATCTAAGATAATTGTTAAATTAGCTTTAAATCCTTCATATGTTATTTCAATTACATATGAACCTGGAGTTGTTAATTTAGCAAGTTCTTGTTCATCTATCATAGATTTATCTAAATTAACTATTTCAGTTTCACCTTTTTCTTTAACTACTTCAATTTGGATTTGATTTAAAGTAGTTTCTAATTCAGACACATTAATAACCTCAGGAACAGTATTTTCAATAATAGAAATTGTAGAAATTTTATCTTTACAAGCTGTTAGAGTTAATA
>JAZOLP010000070.1:0-7608 GCA_045653225.1 Bacilli bacterium | reverse complement strand
ATCTTTAATCAAACAAATTAAAAAAGAACATGTAAACATGTTCTTTTATTTTATTATATTATCAATATTTATACATATCACTTGCTTGTCTAAATTCAAATAATAATTTAAGATAACTTTCATAATAAGTTATAAATTCATCATTTTTAGACATTTCTAATATATCATCTAAAGAAGCCCATTTAACTTCAATAACTTCAGATTCTTGTAATTTTAATTTTGTTAAGTCTAAATCTTTAACATTAACTAAATAAATATCATCAAAACCATCATCAAATGTAAATGTAAAATTACATCTTAAATCTTTTAAATCGATATCTAATCCTATTTCTTCTTTCATTTCACGCATTGCTGCAACATCACTTGTTTCACCAGCAATGACACATCCACCTACACTAATGTCCCATTTATTACCCCATTTTTTTAGTGGATGTCTTTTTTGGATTAACATTTGTCCAAGTTCATTAAAGATACAAATATGAACAACTAATCGATAATAACCATTTGGAACCTTTACTCCTCTAGATATTTGTAAATTAGTAAGTTCCTTGTCCTTATTATATAAATCTAAAATTTCCATAATCCCTCCTAGAAGAATATCGCAACAGCATATATTAGAACCATATGCAGTGGATAGAATATATAGAACAAATATTTCAAATTCCATTTACCTTTTTTACCATTATATAATATAATGAATAACCAAGATAATATCATGTATGCATTAGGTATAACAGGAACCAGTATTTCTAAAATAAATGCACTAAGTATAATAGGTATAATATCAATTAAAATATAAAATCTTTTACAATACTTCCTTATTATATATAAAGTTAGTGGTAAAAAAATACCAATATAACTATAATTAGAAAATAGATACATAGTATATTCACTAAAAATATAAATACCAGTACATAATAGTAATAATAACATTATTAATAATACAGCTGATAATTTGTTTTTATTTCTAAATTTATAATCAATAAAATCAACTAAATAACATAATGATATCGCAACTGAAAAATGAATAAAAATATTAAAATCAGTCATTTTAGTTGCCATATATAAAACAAGTTGCATAACAACAGCAAATCCGCTTATTACCACTAAATGTCTTATTTTATTTTTTGTATAAAAACACCCTTCAGCTAGCAAAAATGCAAATATCGGAAATGCTATTCTACCAATAATTCTAAACATTTCAATTTCTGGATATAATATCAAACCAATATGATCAATTAACATTGATATACAAGCTATTATCTTTAATGCGTTATTTGTAAAAATACCAAACTTCATTTTATTAACCTACGTTTATAAGCTATATTATTATAAAACTTATAAAGTTTTTCCTTCTTTTTATATATTATATCACATAATAAATAAATTGACCTATCAAATAAATAGATCAATTATTTTTTTATTCAATTGCAAGTTTTTCTAACGCGTGTTTTGCAGCATCTTGACTTGCAGTTTTTTTAGATGTACCAACACCTTCACCTAATACAATATCATTCAATAATACCTGCATAGTAAATATTCTTTCATTTGGTTTTCCAACTTCTTTTACTACAATATATTTTAGTTTATTTTCATGATCTGTTTGAATATATTCTTGTAATTTTGTTTTATAATCAAAAAACTGTTCATTATCAATCTTCTTAATATGTGGAAATACAACTTTTTCTAAAATTGTTTTAACTGCTTCAAGTCCAAAAGTTAAATAAGTTGCACCTAGGAAACATTCAAATAAATCCGCAATAATAGCTTTCTTATTACGACCACCTTGAAGTTCTTCTCCAACTCCTAAAAGAATAAGTTTATCTAATTTTAATTCTTTTGAATAAGAAAGGTTAGCATCTTCACAAACATAAGTCGCACGTAATTTTGTCATTTTACCTTCAGGCATATCTGGATAAGTATGATATATATATTCAGCAGTTAGCATACCTAAAATTGCATCACCTAAAAACTCTATTCTTTCATTATGTTCAGTATTATTTTCATTTGCATATGTTGAATGTGTTAAAGCAACAGTATAATATTTGAAATTTGTCGTTGAAAGATTAAATTCATTTAAGATTTCACTTAATAGTTTTTTATTAAGTGTTTTTTTTCTAGGCTTATTCATTTGTAACTTCCTCAAATGGATGTGTTTGAATAAATTCTTTCATTTTGTTAACAACATCACCTTTAACTGCTTTATAAGCAAGATCAATAGCATTACTGAATGCATCAGCATTAGATGAGCCATGTGCTTTAATTACTGTACCGTCAACACCAAATAATGTTGCTCCACCTACTTTATCTGCACTAAAGTGTTCTTTAAAACGTTTAAGATTTTTTCTCATAAATAATGCACCAATGATACCACCAAGACTTGACTTAATTTCTTTTTTAAGAAGTTCACCCATTCCTTTTGCTGTTCCTTCAAATGCTTTCATTGCAACATTACCTGTAAAACCATCAGTAACAATAATATCAGCATCTGTTGTTAAAATTTCTTTAGATTCAACATTACCACAGAAGTTAATTGGAAGACGTGATAATAAGTCATAAGTTAGTTGTTCTAGTTCTCTACCTTTTCCAGGTTCTGTCCCAATATTTAGTAAATAAATTTTAGGATTTTTGATACCTTTTACTTCTTGAGCATAGAAGTTTGCATATTGTGTATATTGTGCAATATGTTCAGGTCTAATATCAGTGTTTGCACCTACATCTAACATCATAGTTCCTTTTTCATTAAAAGTAGGTAATGTTGGACATAATGCACAACGTTTCATTCCTTTAATTCTACCAATATGAACGTGAGCTGCAGCAATAACACATTGAGTTGGCCCAGCAGTGACTACACCATCAACAGTTTTTTCTCTAACAGCTCTAAATGCCATTACTAATGAACTATCTCTGTGAGTTCTAACCTCAGCAATTGGATTATGTTCACCCATGTCAATTACTCTTGGAGAATCAACAATAGTAATTCTTTCATTTTCATCTAAGTATTTTTTTATTTCATCAGTTTTACCATATAAAACCAATTCTAAATCATCATGATTTTTAATTGCAAGATTAACACCTTTAACAATTTGTTCTGGAGCAAAATCTCCACCCATAGCATCAATTGCAAGTTTAATCATATTTACCTCCTAATCTAATTCACTAGTCTTAACTAAGTAATTATTATGAACTACTTCATATAAGAAGTGATATTCATTATCATCAAATAATTTTGTAGTTTTCATAATTGAAGCAGAATCTTCAATTACTAATTCTAAAAGTTCGTTGTCTTTTAATATATCAGCATATTTAAAATTCATTGCACCAGCTTGGCGTTCACCAAAAAACTCACCTGGGCCACGATGTAATAAGTCATATTCAGCAAGTTTAAATCCGTCTGAAGTTTCTTCAACCATTTTAAGTCTTGCAAAAGCAGCATCAGTTAAATTTTCAGGAACTAAGAAACAATATGGTACATCCCCACTTCTCATAACTCGTCCACGAAGTTGATGTAGTGTTGCAACACCAAAACGTTCAGCACCAAGAATTAAAATAGTAGTAGCATTAGCAACATTAACACCTACTTCGATTACACTTGTAGCAACTAAAATATTTATTTCATTCTTTAAGAATTTTTCCATAATTTCTTCTTTTTCAGAAGATTTTAGTTTGCCATGAATAAGACCCACTTGATACTGTCCTTCAAAATATTTAGTCATCATATTGAAAACTTCATTCGCATTTGCAGTATCAATAGCTTCAGATTCATCAATAAGTGGTGTTACAACATAAATTTGATGCCCATTTTTTAATTCTTCTTTCATATGAGCCATAACGTCTTTTTTAGAAGCCTTATCAACAAATTTTGTAATAACTTGTTTACGGTTTGAAGGTAGAGTTTTAATAATTGAAATATCAGTATCACCATATGCACTAATGGCAAGTGTACGAGGAATTGGTGTAGCTGACATTTTCAAATAGTTAACTCCTTGACCTTTATTTTTAATCATTACTCTTTGATGAACACCAAATCGATGCTCTTCATCTGTAACAACTAAAGCTAAATTTTTATATTCAACATCCGATTGGAATAATGCATGTGTACCGATAACAACATTAATTTCCCCAATTTTCAATTTTTCAATAATTTCATTACGTTTAGATGTAGGTGTACTACCTGTTAATAATCCTAATTTAACATATGGAATATTATTAAAAGTTTCTAGTAATGTTTCATAATGTTGATTTGACAATATTTCAGTAGGACACATTAATGCAGCTTGATATCCACCTGAAACACAAGCTAAAATAGCAATTTCTGCAACTATTGTTTTTCCACTACCTACCTCACCTTGAAGTAATCTATTCATAGAATAAGGAGCTTTTAAATCTAACAAAATTTCATTAATAGCAATTTTTTGATCATGAGTTAATTCATAAGGTAATTTGTCATTAATCATTTCCAAAACATTTAAATCATAATTAATTACAGGACAATTATGATTTTGTTCACGCATATAATGTAAGTATTTCATAGATAATTGATATTGAAGTAATTCTTCATATTTAATTCTTGTTAATGCTTGATTAATTTGATCAAAATCATCAGCGAAATGCAATTTATAAATAGCATCTTTCATCGATAATAGACCATGTTTTTCTAATAAGTCATTTGGTAATGTTTCAACAATTAAATTCTTATATCTACGATAAGCTTTTTCCATTATAGCAAGATACTTATCATGAGCAATATCTTTTACCTTATATACAGGAACAATATCACGATTAATCTCATCACAAATTAGTAAATTATTTACTGTAAAGTTACTCATGTTTTGATAGAAGTGTCCTTGAATTCTAAGTACTGTTCCATAATTAATTTTACCCTTTAAAAAGACTCTATTAAAAATAGTACATCTTATTCTTTGACCTTCTATTTCCATAGTAAATACAACAGTCGATAGTTTAGTTTTTAAATAATTAACTGTGACTTTACTAACTATAGTTCCTTCTAGACAAATTATTTTATCTAATTCTGCGTCTTTAATACTAGAAACTCGATAATCTTCATACTTTGAAGGAAAATTAAATAATAAATCTTCTATAGTTAAAATATTTTGTTTTTTGTGTAAGTTTTGGTATCTAGCTAATATATAATCTTCATTAGCTATCATAATGTCATTTAACTTCATCTTGTCCACCTATCCTATAAAAGAAATGAGATAATAAGACTAATGCTTATTATCTCATTTAATGTTACTATTCAATTGAGAAAATATAGCTATAGATATCTTGTTCACCAGTAACTTCATCAATCTCAACATGTGGATATGCTTCATTGATATAAGATTTAACAGCTTCAATTTCCTCTGCTGTTGCGTCTTTACCAGTAATAATAGTAATAATTTCTTTTTCTGCGATATCACTAAATTCTAATAATTTCTTAACTGAGTCTAAACGGCTTACATTAGCTGTAACAATTTTACCATTACAAATACCAATATAATCACCTTGTTTAATAGATACATCTTCAAATTCAGTATCTCTAATTGAATAAGTAATTAACCCTGTTGTTACATTTGCAATTACTTCTTTAATTTCTTCAACAATTTGTTCAGCATCACCACTGCTTAAATCTAACATTGTTAGTGCAGAGTAACCTTGAGCAAGTGTTTTACTAGGAACAACAATAATATTTGCTTGTTCATAATATTTTGCAGCTTGTTGAGCAGTAAGAACAATGTTGCTATTATTAGGGAAAACAATAATGTTTTCAGCATTTAATAAATCAAAGCCTTTTACGAAATCTTCAGCTGAAGGGTTCATACTTTGACCGCCGCTTACAACATAATCAACACCCATTTCTTTAAATGTATTAACTAAACCATCACCACTTGCAACAGCAACTACAGCAAATTTCTTGCGTTCTTCGCTTCTTCTCATTTCAACACATTCAGGACAATCACATTGTGCAGGATCTGCATTTTGTAAAACTTCACCTTCATTATGTTGAACTTGCATATTTTCAATCTTTAATGTAATAAATTCACCATATTGTTGGCAGAATTCAAATACTTTACCAGGAGTCATTGTATGTACATGAACTTTAACAATATCTTCATCTTGTAAAGCTACAATTGAATTACCAATAGTTTCTAAGTAATTAGAAATCTCTTTAATATCAAATTTAGCAATATCAACTTTAGCATATTGAAGTTGAAGAATAAATTCAGTACAATAACCAAATTCTAAAACACTGTGAGCATTAAATGAACCACGATTTACAGTTTGTTGTTCAGTTACTACTTCAACATTTTTAATTTCTTCACCTAATAAGTATTTTTGCATACCTTCAATTACACAAATAAAACCTGCACCACCTGAGTCTACTACACCAGCTTCTTTTAATACTGGTAATAATTCAGGAGTTCTTTGAAGTGAAGCATTAGCTTCTTTTAAATAAATTTCAAAATATTTTTCAAGTGAATCATTTTTCTTAATTGCTTTAAAAGCTCTTTCACTTGCTTCTCTTGCAACTGTAAGAATAGTTCCTTCAACTGGTTTTAATACTGCATGATAGGCTTGATTAACACCACTTTGGAATGCTTTAGAAAATTCCTTAATAGTTGCTTCTTTAATATCTTTAAAACCTTTGTATATTCCTCTAAAGAATTGGCTTAAAATTACGCCAGAGTTTCCACGAGCCCCCATAAGCATTCCACGAGAAACTTTCTTAGACATTTCATATACTGATTCATCATTTGCATCTTTAATAGCTGTTGCTCCAGCTTCGATAGTCATACGCATATTCGTACCTGTATCTCCGTCTGGAACAGGGAATACGTTTAATGCATCAATAACTTTATAGTTTGCTCTTAAGTTGGCAGCACCATGAATTACTAATTGTTTGTATAATTCCCCATTTACTTTTAACGTTGCCATAAAAATAATTCCTTTCTTATTTTATAAGATATATATATTATACATTATTTTCCTTTAAAATGCAAGTAAAATAGTATTGAGTAGATATTCAAAATATAAATTATATTTGCAACTTTCTTGCAATAATATCATTTTTTTGATATAATATCATAGAGTTAAATATTAAATTAATTTTTTAGGAGGTACTAATTATGGCTCGCAGATGTTATGTTACTGGTTTAGGTTCTACTTCAGGAAACAACCGTTCTCACTCTTTACAAGCCACTCGTCGTACTTGGAAAGCTAATTTACAAAAAGTTAGAATTAAAGATGATAAAGGTCGTGTCGTAAGAGTTTACGTTTCAACACGTGCTTTACGTACGATGGCAAAAAACGGTTCAATCGAACGCGCATAATAAAAAAAATAAAAAAATGACTTTATGTCATTTTTTTTATTTTTTCTTAAACAATTTCATAAAAAATCTAATTATAGCTGATAAAAATCTTGGTAATTCAATAACATGAAAACGCATATAAGATACCTCCATTTGGTACATTATATGCGTTTTTTTCATTTTTATACTTCTTTTACTAAAATAACTCCACCACTATAAATATCAATATAACACGGTATCGTTAAAGTTTGATTACTAGATGTATAAACATCAAATATATTTAACTTAGTCTTAG
>JAZOLP010000069.1:0-17842 GCA_045653225.1 Bacilli bacterium | reverse complement strand
AAGTATATTTATTGTACTTGAAATTATTTTGTGTATATTAATACAATTTACAACTAAAACAAGAAATGTAATTTTTTCATATAGTTCTATTGTACTTGCTGGATTATTCCCTTTATTTTTCATGAAAAATAAAAACTATAAAGTTATTCAAATAGGACTGTTATTTACAATCTTTGCTGATTTATTTTTAGTTGTTATTACACCTATGTTACAAATCCCTGCGATGATCTGTTTTACAATAACTCAAACGTGTTATTTCCTAAGAATTTATCTAAATCAAGATAATAAAAAAGAAATATTTATTCATTTAATCATTAGATTATTCTTTAGTTCTTTAATTATATTAATTACCATAATAGTATTAAAAAATAATATTGACTTCTTAAGTATCATTTCTACGTTTTATTATGTTAATTTAATAATTAATATTATATATGCATTTAAACAAATACAATTATCTTTATTATTTCCAATTGGATTATTATTATTTGCATTATGTGATTTACAAGTAGGACTTAATATTTTAAATAGTTCTTACATTAATATTGAAAATATTAAGTTTTTAAATTTTATAGCAAATCCTCCCTTTAATCTAGCATGGTTATTTTATGTTCCATCACAAACATTAATTGCTCTTAGTATTATAGAAAAATAAGCCATCCACATTTTGTGGATGGCATTTTATTCATTTATTAACTTATCCATATTACCTTTATAATAATTTAAATTAATAATCTCTTCTGATTTTGAAATATCTAAAAAATCGCGCATTATAACATTTAGATATTTTAAATTTTCATTATCTTTGAATGAAGTAATTATATTAGAAATTTTCTTATCATTTGATTTTTCTTTGCTCCAAGGTCCAAAAATTAAATTACCATCAGTGAGTTGTGCTTGTAATACGAAAATTCCTTTGCCTTCAGATTCAATTTTATTAATTATATTTTCAAAATATAAAGGATATGCTGTTCCTTCTAGATAAAAAGCATTTTTAGTATGATAATCTGTAACATAATATGAATTTAAACACATATTTGTGTTAGTACATTCATCATTGTTTCTTAAGAATACATAATTTGACAAATCAATACTTCTATCTCCCCAGAATATTATACATTTACCTCTTGCATCTTTTAATTGTAAATTATTAATAAACGCTAAATCTGAAAGATCTGTATCATTTACTACTAACAAATCATTGTTATATAAATATTCTGTTATAAAATTGTAAACATCATTTTGAGAATTTCCTTCAAAATGTTGGAAATCAAGTAATAATGTTTCAGTAGGATGATCAAGAACAAAATTTTTAATTGATTCTAATATAGGTAAAAAATCTACTCCATTAATAATACTATGAAAGATTACATATTCATCTTCACTTAATTTATTTACACGTAAATCAAAATATCTAACACCCATTTCTAATTGTTCATCAATAGTAAATGCTTGTGTAGCACCTAACCATATCATATCATAACTACCTGCGTCATGACTTCCAGGTATTACTATTTCATTTACTAATGTATCATCAGAAATGTTTTCCATCCAATTACTGTAATCTTTTCCATAATTTTTATATCGTTTCATATTAGTTCCGTTTAAAATAATTCCTAAGCAAATTACAATAACTAGAACAAATAATAACCCTAATACCAAACTAGATATTTTTAATATTTTTTTAATCATTGTTATCTCCTAAAATAAAATAGGCTCTTTTGAACCTATTTTTTCTTTTGACCCTTTTTAGCAGGTTCTTTTACATTTAATAATGATGGATCATAATAAACTTCTAAAATATGTGCAAATTGTGTCATAACTTTAGTTGCTTGAGCAAGGTTAACTCCCTCAAGTGTTAAGCCGATAATATCATCATGGAATTTATCATGTGCTTTTAATACTTTTTTACCTTTTTGAGTTACACTTAATAAAATTACACGTTGATCCATTTCATCTCTTGTTCTAAGCAAATAGCCTTTTTGAACAAGTCTATTAACACAAGTAGTTAAAGCTCCTACTGTAACGTGTTCTTTTTTAGCAATTAATGTCATTGGTTTGTTATTATTTTTATTTACTGTTTCAATAACATGAAGTTCACCAAGAGCAAGATCTGGAATTTGTTTTCTATCCATTGTTCTATCTTCAATAACATTACCCATATTAACAACAAAGTCAAATGCTTCACATAATTGTTTATATAAAACTTTATCTTCTTTACTTAATTCTTTTTGTTTTTTTGGTGTAGGGCGTACTATTGCAGCTGGTTCTTTTTTTGGAACTTCAATTGTTAATTCTTTAGATGATTTTTTAGGAAGTTTAGTTTTCTTTTTTTCAGGTTTAGTTTCTACAACTTTAACTTCTACTTTTTTTGTTGGTTCTTTCTTTGCTGGTTCTTTTTTTCCAGCAACAACTACTTGACCAGTACGTGGGTCAATTACTTTTTTAGTAGGAGTTTTTTTAACTGTAACTTTTTTATCAGTATCTTTTGTTGTTGTTTTTTTCGTTGTTGTCTTCTTTGTTGTAGAAGTTGATGATTCTTTTTTTACAGGTGCTTTTTTTGTAGTTTCTTTTTTTACAGTCGTTTTAGTTTCTTTTACTTCAGCCATAATAGCCTCCTTATAATTTTAATTTTATTATCTTATATTTAGTATAACATATCTTTAATTTAAAAGCAAAATATATTACTTTTAAAGTAATATTTAGTAAGATTTTTTATTATCTATTTATTAAATATTCTACTGTTATAAGATAATAATTAATAAAATAAAAGTCAATAATATGATTAAATCACATTATTGACTTTATAATTTTTATTATTTTAAATTAGCTTCAATACATTTAACTAAATCGCCAACTGTTTTAACATTTTCAGCAGCTTCGTCATCTACTTGAAGATCAAATTCTTCTTCAATTCTAACGATAATTTCAACTGCATCAAGTGAATCAGCTTCTAAATCTTCAACAAGACTTGCTTCCATAGTTACTTTTTCTTCTGCAACATTTAATTCTTCAACAATAATTTTTTTAACTTTTTCGAATACCATTTTTAAATTCTCCTTATATTATTATTTTCTACCTAAATGTGGTCTTTCTTTTGTTGCGAAAGGTAATTCAGGCATCTTTTTGCGCTTGTTTTGTGGTTTTTGAACTGGGCGCTTTACTTCTTGTCTAGGTTCTTTAGGTCTTCTATCATTATTTGGTTTTCTTGCTTCTCTAGGTGCAGGTTTAGGAGCTTCAGGGTCAATCATTGTAAGTTGTAATCTTTCTTTCTTTAGATCAACTTCTAGTACCCAAACTTTAACAATTTGTCCTACATGTACTGCATCTAGTGGATGCTTAATGAATCCTGCAGACATTTTTGAAATATGAACTAAACCATCATCATGTAATCCGCAGTCTACGAATGCACCAAAGTCTGTAACATTACGTACTGTACCTTGTAATTCCATACCTACTTTTAAGTCTTCTAAGTGAAGTACATCACTCTTTAAAATAGGTGCTTCAATTACATCACGTGGGTCACGTAATGGACTACAGAATGCATCTAAAATATCTTTAATTGTATATTCACCAATATTTAATTCTTCTTGTAAAGCTTTTAACTCTTCTGGAGTAATAGCTTTAACTTTTTCAACTAATTCTGCTTTACCTAAATCAGCTGATGAAAATCCAAGTTTTTCTAAAATTGAACGAGCAGCAGTATAGCTTTCAGGGTGGATGCCAGTCATATCAAGTGGTTCGTTACCATCTACAATACGTAAGAAACCAATAGCTTGTTCTAATGCCTTAGGCCCAACGCCTTTAACTTTAATATCTTCACGGTTGTCAAAACGACCATTTTCTTCACGATGTGCAACAATCTTTTTAGCAGTACCTGCATTAAGACCTGCAACATATTTTAATAATGAAGGTGAAGCAGTATTAATATTAACACCAACTTGGTTAACTGCAGTTGAAACTACAAAGTCAAGACTATCTGCAAGTTTGCTTTGTGTAACGTCATGTTGATATTGTCCTACACCAATTGATTTAGGATCAATCTTAACTAGTTCTGCAAGTGGATCTTGAAGACGTCTTGCAATAGAGATTGCTGAACGTTCTTCAACAGAAAAATCAGGGAATTCATCACGTGCAATATCAGATGCAGAATAAACAGATGCACCAGCTTCGTTAACGATAATATATTTAACTTCTCTACCAAGTGATTCTAATTGTTCTTTCATAGCACCAAGAGTGCTTGCAACAAATGCTTCAGTTTCACGAGAAGCAGTACCATTACCCATAGCAACAACTTCGACATTGTGACGAAGTACTAAATCTTTAAAGATTTCAACAGCATTAGCATAACGTCCTGGTGGAACAACTTCATCTTTACTCTTTTGGTGAGGATACATTACACTCTTTTCTAAAAGTTTACCTGTAGCATCAACAACAGCAAGCTTACAACCTGTTCTAAACGCAGGGTCAACACCAAGAACAGTTTTACCCTTCATTGGAGGTTGTAATAAGTAATTTCTTAAGTTTTCACCAAAAATATGAATTGCTTGATTTTCTGCTTTATCTTTTAAATCACCACGGATTTCACGAACAATTGCTGATTTAATTAATCTTTCATATGCATCTTCACATGCTTCACGTACAAGACCTGCAGTAATAGATTCAGCTACTGTAATTTTATCTGAACAAATATGATTAAGTACTGTTGCATAATCTTCAACAAGTTCAACCTTAATAACTTTTTCAGCTTCTGCTCTATTTATAGCAAGGATTCTATGAAGTTTTACTGTTTTAATTGGTTCTGTATAATCATAATACATTTCATACACTTTCTTTTCATCAAGTGCTGCATCTTTAACAGTACATTTTAGACTTGCATTTTTTTCAAAATAATCACGAATCCAAGAACGGTAATGTGCATCATCAGAAACAATTTCAGCAATAATGTCTTTTGCACCTTGAATAGCTTCAGCAGTATTCTTAACAATAAGACCTTCTTTTTTCATTGCTTCAATTTCTTCATCAGTCTTACCTTCAAGATTTGTAACGTATTTAAGAGCTTCTTCTTCTACATTACCTTCAAGAGGGAATGATAATAAATATTCTGCAAGTGGATCTAAGCCTTTTTTCTTAGCATCAGTTGCACGAGTCTTTTTCTTTTCCTTAAACGGACGATAAATATCTTCAATTTCAGCAAGTTTAGTTGCTTTAATAATAGCTTCTTTTAATTCAGGAGTAAGTTTACCCTTTTCTTCGATAAGACGCATAACGTCTTCTTTTCTTTGAGCAAGTTTTTGACCATAATCCCATTCAGTATAAATAGCTCTAATTTGCTCTTCATCTAACCCGCCAGTAACTTCTTTACGATAACGAGCGATAAATGGTACAGTTGCACCACCTTCAATTAATTGTAACACAGCTCTAATTTGAGAAATTTTAACGTTTTGTTCACGAGAAATTTTCCCAAGAAGGGCATCATTAATATAATCGTTTTCCATTTTAACCTCCGTATTCTTTAATTGTCATTTTGTTTTGGTATTTTTTTGAAGTGTTAATATGTCAACGGTTTTTCCATCACATACGAACATAATAAGAATTATAAAATTTTCCAACACAATAGATGTCTTTACATCCTTAAATATTATATCATAATTGTATCTTTTTTTCAACTACAATTACCTTTTATTTTTACAAAAAAAAGGCTTAAAGAATACTCTTTAAAGCCTTAATAATTTGATAAAATACTTCATTAACTTGTTTTTTTCTTACTTCATTTCTAGTACCCTTAACTTTTTTAAATAATTCAATTTTTTCAAATTTATTATTAAAATTAATTAAAATACAAGAAAAAAAACTTCCATCTCCTGGATTATAGTTATTTCCACCAGCAAGTCCTGTGATACTAACACAAATATTTGATTTAGTTAATCCATATAAGCCATTAGCCATCTCATACGCAACTTCTTTTGAATAAACAGAAAATTCTTCTAATGTAGTTTCTTTAACGCCAAGGACTTTTGTTTTAACTTCATCACTGTATGTAACATAACTTTCTTTAATAATATTAGAAGCTCCACTTACATTTATAATAGTAGATGCCATTAATCCACCAGTACAACTTTCTGAAAAACTAATTGTAAGATTATTGTCATTTAAAAGTTTAACTAATACTTCTTCGATTGATATGTTTCCAATTGAAATGATATAGTTGTTATTATTATCGATAAAATTATTTACATATTTATTAAATACTTCTTTTTTAGTACTTTTACCTATCAAATAATATTTATTAATATTGAATTCGGATTTTTTAATTACTATTACATCTTTTGAATCATGATATTTTATCATTGGATTATCTATACAATTAATTATTTTAATTAAATACCCTTGATTGTTTAAATAAGTTATTGTTTGATGGAGATTATAAAATAATGGTACTTTTGAATTTAAAAATTGATTTAGCTTTTGTTGTAATTTATGCATCAAATATTCTTCTTTAGTGATTGAATAATGCTTCACACTTATCCATCCATGTTTATCACAAAGTAAATCAGTATTGTAATTAAATCTAAATCCACATTTAATCATTACTGCTCCTGATGCTGCATTCTCAATCATGTGTTCTGCTTCTACTACTTGATAATTTTTATTAATGAATAAATCATCTAAATATGCATCTAAGACTTCTGTCATTACGCCTTGATTCCAATATTTTCTAGATAAACAATAACCTAACTCACATACAGTATAATCTGCATTTTCTTTAACATTTGCTATAGAACCAATTACTTCATCAGTTTCTTTAACACATATCGCATAATCAGAGCATTTTCCATTTATTAAATAATCAATATAAGCATTAGTAACACTTATATCACTATGAGTATTCCAAGTCAAAAACTTTGTTACTTCACTATCGCTAGCCCAATTATTAAACATTGCTTGTGCATCTGATTTGCGGAATTTTCTTAAATAAAATCTATCAGTATAAATCATTTTTAAATCCTCTTTTATATTATTATACTAAAAAATTAGTATTTTGTAAACACATTCATATTTTTTTATCATTCTATATTAAACTGCTTTATTTTTTTCTAAATATTTGATATAATTTATAAAAAGGAGCATGCTATGAATACAATTGGAAAAGATGTAATTGTAGAACAAGAAATAACAAAAAGTAGTTTTATTACTTACTTAAAACTTGTTACTACAACAACAGATGCGAAAAATTACATTAATGAAATTAAAGAACTACATCCTAATGCTACACATCGCGTTACAGCATATTTAGTTGGTCCAACTGGTGAACATGGACATGCAAATGATGATGGAGAACCTAGTGGAACTGCAGGTCTTCCTGTTTTAGATGTATTTAAGAAAAATGATATTACAAATTTTGTATGTATTGTAGTGAGATATTTTGGTGGTATTAAACTTGGTGCAGGTGGACTAGTTAGAGCCTACTCTTCTTCTGCAAGTCAAGCATTAAAAGAAGCTGGTATTGCACCTATAATTAATTACGTTAATTTAGAACTTACTTTTAATTATAATTTCATGAATATCATTGAAAATAAGTTAAAACAATATGAAATACTTTCTAAAGATTTTACTACTAATGTTACATTAATAGTTAAAATACCGGAATCTGATGTTAATATTCTTAAAGAAATCTTAATTTCATTGACAAATAATCAAATTTTAATAAAATAACAGCTACATTTATGTAGCTGTATTATTATTTATCTTTCTTTGGCGGGAAGATCGGAAGTAATGGATTTGTGTTTTCCATATACTCTTTAAATGCAGGTTTAGAGTTTAATTGTCTTTTATCCATTAGTGGGATACTAATAAATTGAAATAATACGAAAACTAATAATGGACAAAATACTAAAGCTGGATTTGCATTTTTCAAACTAAAATGAACTAAGAAAATACCTAACCAAAACATTATTTCTCCAAAGTAATTAGGATGACGACTATTTTTCCATAATCCTTTATCCATGACTAATCCATGATTAGATGGAATTCTTTTAAACATTGACATTTGTAAATCTGCGATCGTTTCAATAAATATTGCAGTTATAATAATTATATATGCAATTATAGTCATAAATGATGGTTCATAACCAGCTTTTGTCACATCACCAATAAAATTAAATGCTGGAAGCATTGCAATTGTTATTATAATAGTTGGTACTAAATGAATTCCTCCTAAATTAATAAGTGGATAAAGTTTCGGAAATTTTTCTTTATAATGATCATATCTCCAATCTTGTTTTCTTAGGTTATTAAATCTTGCCATCCAATTAAGCGTTAATCTTACACCCCAAATACCAATTAATACTACTAAAATAATACTCCAAGGATTTATGTTATCTGTCAAATATAAAAAAGCAATGGCCATAACAACAGGTGATACGCTCCAATACGGATCATAAATAGATGAGTTTTTAAATATTGTACTCATAATAAAAATAAATATTGTTGAAATTAAATTTAAAATAATTATTTTTAAAATTAAAGCTTGTCCTAAAACCCCAGGAATGTTTATATAAGGATATAATAGAAAACATCCAATAATTACAGCTGCATACATAACAACTATAGCTAAAATTGATCTAATTTTTGAAAATATCATACTTTATTACCTCTTATTATCTATTATATCATTTTTTTAATTAATTTACAAATAATTTAAAAAGGTTATAGAGCAAACTCTATAACCTAATTTTTCTATTGAGTTAAGAAGTATACTAAGAATAAACCAAATACGATTAACATAACTATTGATAATTCGAATTTAGGTTTTTCTGTTTTCTTAGTAGCAGCTTTGATTAATTCAACAACATAAGTAATTACTGATAATACTACATAAGAGATAATACCAACACCAATACCTGTTGTAATTGAATATGTAAGAGGCATTGCAATAATTGTAATAAATGCTGGAATAGCATTCTTAACAGATTTAAAATCAATATTTACTACAGATTTCATCATTAATACACCTACATATACAAGTGCACTTGCAGCAGCAGCAGATGGGATAAATGCGAATACTGGTAAAATGAAAATTGATAAAAAGAATAAAATTGCAGTAGTTAAAGCAGTAAGACCAGTTTTACCACCAGCAGCAACACCAACACCTGATTCAACAAATGTTGTAACTGTAGAAGTACCACAAACAGCACCTACACAAGTTGCAATTGAATCTGAATACATAATTTCTGAATAATGGAATGGTTTACCATGTTCATCTAATAAGTCAGCACCTGCACAACAACCAACAACAGTACCCATTGTATCAAACATATCAATCATACAGAATGAAATAACAGTTACAATTGCAATACCAATATTTTCTTTATCAATTCCTTTAAATCCTTCAGTAAATGCAGCGAAGAATACACCACCTTTACTTGAATCCATTGAGAAGAATGTTGCAAAGTTTTCCCAGAATTTCCAAGTTACACCTGAAGTATTTCCTAGTAAAACATCAATATTAGTTACACCTAAAGGTAAGCCTAATAAAGTACCTGCTAAAATACCAATGATAACAGCACCTTTAACATTGAAATGTGATAAAATACCAATAACAATTAAACCAAAAAGACAAACTAATGCTTGAGAAGCAATACCGCCATTAGCATATAAACTAAAATCACCAAAGTTTACTAAACCAACTAAAGTATAAGGATTATCAATAATAACTTTTGCATTTTGTAGACCGATGAATGCAATAAATAAACCAATACCTACAGGAATAGCCATTCTAATTGATGCAGGGATACCTTCAAAAATTTTTTCTCTTAATGCTACAGTTTTACCAGTGTTTTTATCTTTACCACCAGGAATAATAGATAATAATAAGAATACAACACCTGAAATAAATACTAATAATAATGCAGAACCAAGTGGCATTGTACCACCAAGTAACGCACCAGCACCACCACCAATTAATGTACCAACTGATGAGTTTAAACCTAAACCAGGAGCTTGTGCTAAAGGCATTTTAGCTAAGAATGCCATTAATAAAGTACCTACGATTGCACCAAATGCAGTAGCAATGAAAATAGATGCCCATCTTGGATCACCTGTTCCTGTTGCCCATAAAATGTTATTTGGATTTACTGTTAAAATGTAAGCCATTGCTAAGAATGTAGCAATACCAGCAATAATTTCAATTCTGAAACTTGAACCAGCTTTTTTTACACCAAAAAAGTCTTCAACTTTTTCAATAAATCCTTTCTTGTTTTTTTCTTCCATAATTTTCTCCTTTTGTCTGTTTTGGAATATATAATTCCATTAATATTATATCATAGAAAATTAAATATACTAATTATTTAGAAAATAATTTATTAAAATATGTTATTCATTTAGCATATAAACACTATCTAAAGGACATTTACAAGTAAATTTATATTTTTTAGCAGATGATTCAAATATAATTAATACTTTATTTTCAAATAAGCAAACACCTTCAGTCATAGATGGTGAATGTAAACTATTTAAAAGATTAGAATCATCTAAATAATATAATGGTAATTCTTTATCTTTGTAATTAAATTTATAAGTAGTTTGTTCATCTAAAACATTTTTGTATGTTAAAATTTTTGAATCATTAAACCTACCAAATGATTGAGAAACAACTAAAGTATTATCTTTTATAACAACACCTTGAATTTTTTCAGGAATAGACATTACCAAAATAGGGGAATTTGATTTTAAACCTGAAGTATCGTTTTCATCTATTTCATACGCGAATGCAAGTGCTTTATTTAAATAGTTTGAAGGAGTTGTAAAATGGTGAGATTCATCAGTTTGGTATTTAGTTTCTTCATAAAATTCAGTAACAAATAAATAATCATTATACACAAACATTGTTGCACCAGATACATCAACTTTAGTCACAGCATCACAAATTACAACTTCATTATTTAATACTTTTTCTACACTTAATTTATATACTTTTTTTCCACTAGATACAAAGATAATGTCATTAAAAGAAATAACACCACCAGCATGTCCAGTGTAATAAGTATCTTCATCAGTTTTAATAGTTACTTTGTTAATTACTTTACCACTTTTATCTAAAATATATAAATAACTTGGTTCATCTTCAGAATCATATCCAGCAATAACAAAAATTTCATTTTTTTCATTATATGCTATTGCTTGAGGAACATAATTTGTATCTAATCCAGGAATTTCGAACATTTCCCTAGATTGATTATAAAATTCTTTGTATCCTCTTTTTATAGTAGTTTTGTAACCTAAAAAATATATTCCTAAAATAATTAAAATAAATAAACAAATAGAACTAAGTATAATAATTAATTTTTTATTTTTCATTTTTTTCTCCTGTAAATATTATATAAATAGTTTATCAAAATATTTTTTATAACACAACAATTTAACATATAATTAAAAAGCGTATCTATACATTAATTAATAAATTTATAGTAAAATATTAATAAGAATAATTAAAGGAATAAAATATGAACAATTTATTTACAAATGAAAAGCATTATTTAACACTAAACAATTATCTAAAAAATAAATATCATGAAAAAGTCTTTAAGGTATCCTTAAATGGTAATTTTTCTTGTCCTAATAGAGATGGAAAAATTAGTACTAATGGTTGTATTTTTTGTTCAGAAAGCGGTAGTGGTGATTTTGCTGGAAAAAAAGAATTATCTATTAAAGAACAATTTTATGATATTGTATCTACAATGGAGAAAAAATGGCCAAATGGCTCTTATATCGCATATTTTCAAGCAAATACAAATACATATGGCACTGTTAAAGAACTAAAAGAACGTTATGACCAAATTATTAAAGATGGAAAAAAATTAGATGATAAAATAAAAATTCTATCTATTGCTACAAGACCCGACTGTCTAAATGAAGATATTTTAAATCTTTTAAGCGAGTTAAATAAACAAATCCCTTTATGGGTTGAATTAGGGTTTCAAACTTCTAATGAACTATCTGCAATATACATTAATAGAGGATACTCAAATAATGTTTTTGTAAAAGCAGTAAATGACCTTAAGAATATTGGTGTTAATGTGATAGTACATATTATAAACGGACTTCCAACAGATTCATATAATGATATGATAAATACAGTTAAATTTTTAAGCACTTTACCTATAGATGGTATTAAAATTCATATGCTGCATATTATAAATAATTCACCACTTGGAAAAATATATAAAGAAAATCCTTTTAACTTACTTACAATGGAAGAATATGTAAAAGTAGTTGTTAATCAGATTCGTCTTCTTCCGCCTAACATAGTAATACATAGAATTACTGGGGACGCTGATAAAAAAGAACTTATTGCACCTTTATGGACTTTAAAAAAATTTATTGTAATGAATGAAATTGATAAAATTATGAGAAAAGAAAATTACTACCAAGGAGATTTATATGTTCAAAATAGTTGAATTTAGCCATTTAATTATTAAAGAATACATAACTAATTCTAAACTTAATTTTATTAGATGTCTTGATGCAACATGTGGAATGGGTAATGATACATTATTTATGGCTGAATTATTAAAAAATAATGGTCATGTTGATAGTTATGATATTCAAGAAATCGCAATTCATGAAACACAGAAAAAATTAAATAAAGAAAATATAAAAAATGTTTCTTTACATTTAAAATCTCATGAATTTATCGATGCTTCGCTATATGACCTTGCGATATTTAATCTAGGTTATTTGCCGACATGTGATAAAACCATAACAACAAAGAAAGAGACAACAATAATCGCATTAAACAAACTTATAAATGAAATTAACAATAATCCCAATCTTTTAATTATTATATGTTTGTATCCTGGTCATAAAGAAGGAAAAGAAGAAAGTGATTATATTGACAATTTTGTTTATTCTTTAAATAGCAAGCAATATCTTGTTACAAAATTTTTAAATTATAATCGTCCAACTTCTCCTTATATAATAACAATATCTAAAACAAAAATGTAAGAATATTAATTCTTACATTTTTAATTTAATTCTTTAGTTTTTGTTCCAATTACTTTTTCAGGATTTAAAAACTTACCTGATTTAGATATTTGGAAATATACATGAATTCCTGTTTCAGAATCAACAGTTGTTGTTCCAGCAACACCAAGTTTTACACCTTGTAATACTTTTGTTCCTTTTTCAACACAGACTTCACTAAGGCCATAATAAAATGTTTTTACTTCATCATCATTAGATACTATTACATAATTACCAAATAACGGACTACTTGAAACTTCTGTTACAGTACCAGAAATAGCTGAAACAACATCAAAATAATCTCCACTACTTAATGCGTAACTAGTACCTGTACTAGTTCTAAAACTATTTTGATACTTTATTAAAGATTTTGTTTGATCTTCAATAGATGCCTCTTTTTCATAAAACTTACGTACAACTTCATACTCTAATGTCGCATCAAATGGCATTGATACAAATTCATCAGATGTGTTGACTACATTTTCTTCATCATTAGATGGTGGTGGAGTCACAATAGTATTATCGTTTGATAAATCACTTGAATTATTTGAATTTACACTACCAATAATGATTGCTGTAAACATTAAACAAACTATTCCAACAAAGAAGAAAAACTGAAATTTATTTTGGCCAATCTTTTTAATCCAATTTTTCATATTATCACCTCGCATTTATTATGCGAAGTTTTTTTATTTTTATTCAAATTTTTTTAAAAATTTAAAATATTATAAATTACACTAACTAATTCTCTCAGGCACCAAGCAACAAATACTGAAACAATAAATATTGTTATATAAAAGAAAGCTTTAATAGAACCAATTTTACCTTGTTTAAAGATTTTTTCATAATTAATATCAAGCATAATAATTGTAGATATTATTAACATAATTAAAAATGTTACTATAAAAACAATATTTAAAACGTTATTCATTTTTCCCTCCAAATTTTAAGATTTTAAGTGTATTTAAAATAGTAATTAAACATACACCAACATCTGCAAATACACCAAGAAGCATACCATAACTTCCTAGTATTCCAAGCATTCCGATTATTAGAGCAATAAATTTAACACTTAATGCGAAAATGATATTTTGCAATAAAACCTTTTTAGTATATTTAGATATTTTAATTGCTTTTACTAAGTTATACATATTATCACTTAATAGAACAACATCACTTGCTTCTATTGCTTCATCGTTACCAAAATTATTAACTGCAACACCAATATCAGCTAGTTTTAAAGAAGGTGTATCATTTATACCATCGCCAACATATACAATAGAATCACCATTATTTTTATTAGTAATAATATTAGATAATATTTCTAATTTTTCATCTGGAAGTAATTTATAATAAACTTCTTTAATTCCTAGTTTTGATCCAACAGCTTTTGCAGTGATTTCATTATCACCTGTAATTAATACCGTTTTAATGCTTAATTCATTTAAACTTTCAATCAATTTATATGATTCATTTTTAATTTCATCTTCAATTATTACATATCCATAATAATTATTATCAATAGCTAAATAAACTATACTTCCATTCGAATCTTGTTTATTTACTTCAATTTTATTTGATACCATTAGTTCATAGTTACCAGCTAAAATTAATGAATTATTATAATAACCTTTAATTCCATAACCAGCAAGCTCTGTAACATTGTTTATTGTTAATTTAGATTTAATAGAAATATTAGAAATACTTTTTGCAATAGGATGATTAGATAAAAGTTCAATACTTACTAAATAATTCAAAAATTCTTCTTCAGTAATATTTATAGGATTAATTTTAGTAACAATAAAATTACCTTTAGTTAATGTACCAGTTTTATCAAAGCAGATTGTCTTAGTTTTAGATAATGCCTCAATATAATTACCACCTTTAACTAATACGCCATAAGATGAACATCTTCCAATTCCACCAAAAAATGCAAGAGGAATAGATATAACTAAAGCACATGGACAAGAAGATACCAAAAAAACAAAACAATTGTTTAAAGCATCATAAAGACTAAAATAATCAATCAATAACCATTCAACTAAAAATACAACTACAGCACAGATTAAAATAATAGGTGTATATACCTTAGCAAATTTAGTAATAAATTCTTCTGTTTTAGATTTTTTATTACTAGCAAGTTCAACCATTTCAATGATTTTAGAAGTAGTTGTATTCTTTAATTCATTAATTACTTTTAAATAAAGCACACTTTTTAAATTAATACAGCCAGATAATACTTTACTCCCTAAGGTAACATCTTGTGGCATACTCTCACCAGTAATTACTTTAGTATCAATACTACTGCTTCCTTTGACTACTTCACCATCAAGAGGAACTCGCTCTCCTACTTTGACAATAATAATATCATCACATTTAACATCTTTAGTTAAAACATCTTCACCGTTTTCAAGATGAGTTTTATCAACTTTTAATTTTGTTAAAGAAGCTATTTCTTTAGTTGAATCTCCAAGAGCTTTATCTTGAAAATATTCACCAATTGTATATAATAAAACAACTAAAATTGCTTCTAATCCTTCATTAATAATTAAAGCCCCAATACTTGCGATTAACATAAGAAAATTTTCATCAAATATATTACCTTTAATTATATTCTTAATAGATTTTATAATTATTTTATTTGCTAATAATACATAAGCAATTACATAACTTATTTTACTTAAAAACGCCAAACTTGTTTCATTAAAGATTATTCCAAATAATAAACCCAAAATACTTAAAATAATCCCTATACCGAATAATATAATTTTACAATTCTTCTTCTTATTATTACAACAACAATGATGTTCTTCATCGTGATGGCAACAACAATGATGTTCTTCATGGTGATGGCCACAACTGTGATGTTCTTCATCGTGATGGCAACAACAGTGATGTTCTTCATGATGATGATCACAACTATGATGTTCTTCATGGTGATTATCACAACTATGATGTTCTTTAAGATGATCAAATTCCTCTAATGATAATTCAACATCAGGTTCTAATTTTTTTATTATTTTTGTTAATTCTTCAATTTTAATTTCTTTTTCTCTAAACTTTATAATTATTTTCTTTGAAAGAAAGTTAACTACTACTTCTTCAAAGCAATCTTGTTTATTTAAATAATTTTCTACTTTTGAAGCACAATTTGGACAATCAATGCCTTTAAAATAATATTCTACTTTAATCATAATTAATCCTCATGTTCTAAGTGTGCTATTGTGGTTTTAATTAAATCACTAACATGTTCATCATCAATAGAATAAAAAATCATTTTACCTACTCTTCTGTGTTTAACAAGTCTTGCACCTCTTAATATTCTTAATTGATATGATACCGCTGTTTGACTCATATCTACTATCTCACAAATATCACCAACATTGAGTTCTTTTTTTGTTAACGCATAAATTATTTTCATTCTAGTATAATCTGACATTATCTTGTAAAATTCTGTTAATGTATAGACAAGATCTTTATTTATATCTAATTCATTCATAACTTACTCCTTTTATATGAGTTTTAACACATATGTGTGTTGTTTTATATGTGTGTATACGCATATATTATATTACATTTTATTTAAGAAATCAAGAAAAAAGACTGTTATTTCTAACAGTCTTTATTTTTATCATTTCGTTGTTTTAAAACTTTTTTATATGCAGGAATTACTTTAACTAAAAACATAATAATTCCAATTAAAGCAAATAAAGCAATTAAAAACCATAAATATAAAATTTCAGGATTACCATCTTTTTCAGAATCTCTATAAACTAAATATCCAAGTAAAAATCCAATACCAATCATTCCGAAAATTTTCCAAATAGAAGCTGTTAGTATTTCCTTGAATGTTTGTTCTTTAAATGTTTTATTATCCATACTACTTCTCAGCTGCCATTAGTTTATCAACACGGCGTTCATGGCGTCCACCTGCGAACTCTGTATTTAAATATTCATCAACAATTGATAACGCTAATTGAGTATTAGTGTCTTTTGCTGAAAGACATAATACATTTGAATTATTGTGTTCTCTTGTTAGATGTGCATTTTCTACACTTGAAACTAATGCTCCTCTAATTCCTTTAACTTTATTTGCACACATTGACATACCAATTCCTGTGTAACAAACTAAAATACCAAAATCAACATTTTTCTTTTGTACTTCTAAACATGCTGGGTATGCAAAATCTGGATAATCACAAGAGTCTAAAGAATTAGTACCAAAATCTAGTACTTCAATTCCTTTATTATTTAAATATTCTTTAATTTCATTTTTTAATTTAAGTCCTGCGTGATCGCTAGCAATAGAAATTTTCATATTATCACCTCTTACATTTATTATACCATAAATATTTTTTTATTGCAATTTTTAAGAAAATACATCAATAAAATAACTTCGATATTCAATTTCGTTATTATCCTCGAATTCATAACCAAAATATTCAGGATATAATAATGTCCAAAAATTATTTCCTTTAGCCTCATTTATTTTAATTAATATTGTTTCATAATTACCTGAAGGTATAAATTTTTTATCTATACTTTTTGCTTCATAATAACTAATACATTTTGAAATTTCTAATTTTTCAAATAATTTTTTATCCAAACTTATTTCCAAATTTTCACTTAATGTTTTTGTTGTTAAATTATAATATGTTATTATTTCTTTATCAAATAATTTTTTTATTTCATTCTTAATTAATATTTTATCATTTACATCTAATTCACTATTTGAATTAGCTATTATTCTTAATCTTATATATTCTTCTTTTTTCATACAACTACATAAAAATAAAGTAAATATTATTATAAGTAATAA
>JAZOLP010000068.1:0-1711 GCA_045653225.1 Bacilli bacterium | reverse complement strand
ATAATAAATATAATAGAACTTATTAATAATAAAATAGTAATTATTAAATTTCATTTTTTCATATAAACTCCTTTCTGGGAATTCCCATTAAAAAGTTTATATTTTTTATTATTTTTTTTAAATAAACTATCTTTCACATTTGTTATTTTTTACGACACTTTTATTCACATTAGCTAACATAATAATTTTTATAACAAATATTATAAACATTAATGCTATTACATAAGGTTGTTTTGTAAATAAAAGAATAAATATTGAAATCACATCTAGGAACAAAGATATTTTATTTATTAATCCATTATTTCCTTTATAATTGAAAATTAATTCTATGATTCCCAAAATTAAAAATATTATATAAATCAACAAAAAAACAATCTTTAATGTTGATCCTAAATCATTTGAATTAAACAAAGAGACAGAATATATAAAATCATTAGTTTTATATGAATACAATGGAAGAAAAACAAATATTATTCTAACAACATCTAATAAACAAAATAATAAACTATTATATTTAGATATATTGCTTTGATTTTCTGTCTTTGCAATTTCTAATATTTCTTCACTTGATAGTAATTTATCTAATGAAACATTAAATGTTTGAGACATATATTTTAGTGAATCAATGCTTGGATAACATGTTTCGTTTTCCCTTTTGGATACAGCTGTTCTTGATACTAGCATTTTTTCTGCAAATTGTTCTTGAGTTAACTTATTATCATTTCTTATTTGTTTAATTTTTTTGCTTAATTCCATTGTTATCACCACACTTATAAATTAATTTTTCTCTATTTAATTATACCATGAAAAAAGCAAATCTAATTACAGATCTGCTTGATAAATTGTAATTTATCTTTTGGATATTTTTTTGCACCAATTCCATTTTCCACATTTAGTACACTTCAACAATTTTCTAGATGGTGTTTGCATCAACAAAGCAATCCCTTTATAGTTAGGAACAAACATATGTTGACAATTCTTACACTCATAAAATCCTGTTTCTATCTTAAACTTAAGCGCAATAATACAAGGAATTATAAATAATATAACAGACATTATTATCAAAAAATTTTGAAATGCGCATTCAGGAATAAGTAATGATATTAAAGTAATTAAACAAATAAGCGCTATCAGGCTAATTGCAACAATCATATAAGCAGAATACAATAATCGTTTATGATATCTTTCCTCATTTGTTGCCATCTGATAAATCAATTCATTTAATTGTTCTTCCTTTTTCTCAAAATCAATCGCCTCACCACATAATAATTCATTTACATTTATTCCAAGAATATAACAAAGTTTAAGCATAATATTAGAATCCGGCATTGCTCTACCGGTTTCCCATTTTGATATTGCCCTATCGCTTACATTTAATTTTTCTGCCAACTGTGCTTGTGTAAGATTTTACTTTTTTCTACACTCAGCAATAAATTTTCCTATTTTAATTTGATCCATATTATCTCTCCTTTTCTTTTATTGTATTACCTTTTGAGAAAAATAAAACGACTTAATGGTTGAATGATTAGAAATCAACCATTGGTAGAGTATAAATTGAACGTCAAATTACTTTTTATAATTCTCTAATTATCACTAATCATCTTTAAAGTTTTATCCATCTTATTAATACAATAATTATAAAGTTGTTCATCACTATAATTTAATAATTTAGATATTGATATTAAATTTGATAAAATTTTTAATAATTTTT
>JAZOLP010000067.1:0-10320 GCA_045653225.1 Bacilli bacterium | reverse complement strand
TAGGAAGAAATTTTCAGGAGGTGAAAACAATGAATGAAGCGACTATCGCTAAGAAACAAGAAGAGGTTCTAGCTGTTGTTAATAAAATCAATGGCGCTAGTTCCACATTATTCGTTGATTACCTAGGATTAACTGTAGCAGAAGTTTCAGAACTTCGTGTTAAGTTACATGCTGAAAACTGTGAAATGAAAGTAACAAAAAATAACATTTTAAGACGTGCTGTTCAAGAAATTGGATGTGCTGGTGTTGAAGAACACTTAGTTGGTCCATGTGCTTATGTTACTGCACCTGATGAAGTTACAGCTGCAAAACTTGTTTATGAATTCGCTAAAGATCATGAAAAGTTAAGTGTTAAAGCTGGTATCGTTAACGGTGCTTACATGACTGAAAAAGAAATGGCTGCTCTTGCAAAATTACCAAACAAACTTGGTATGGTTTCAATGTTATTATCTGTACTACAAGCTCCAGTTCGTGGACTTGCAGTTGCTCTTAATGCAGTTTCAGAACAAAAGTAAATCATTAATTTTTAAAATTTAATTTTAGGAGGAAAAACGAAATGGCAAAGTTTAGTGTTGAAGAATTTATCAGTGCTATTAAAGAAATGAGCGTATTAGAATTAAACGAATTAGTAAAGGCTATCGAAGAAGAATTTGGTGTAAGTGCTGCTGCTCCAGTTGCTGTTGCTGCTGTTGCTGCTGCTGAAGAACAAGGACCAAGCGAAGTTAACGTTGTATTAAAATCAGCTGGTGCTAACAAATTAGCAGTTATCAAATTAGTTCGTGAAATTACTGGTTTAGGCTTAAAAGAAGCTAAAGACTTAGTAGACAACGCTCCAAAACCTGTTAAAGAAAAGATTGATCCAGAAGAAGCTAAAGCTATCGCTGACAAATTAACAGAAGCTGGCGCTGAAGTTGAAGTTAAATAATTAACTTAATAACTTTATCATATGTCATAAAATCTCTACACAATGTGTAGAGATTTTTTATTTAAAATATTAATTTATGTGTTTATATTGGTTTACAAAAAAGGTTAATTATGGTAAAATAATAGTAATAAAACATTAATATAAAGAGGAAAAAATGGCAAATCAATATTTTGAAAATAATACAAATTTACAAAGTGAAATAAGAAAAATATCATACTTTTTTAAAGGAACAGAACTTACTTTTTTTGCTGATAACGGAGTATTTTCTAAAGGCGGAATAGATTTTGGGTCTAACCTTTTACTAAAAACTGTTAACTTGGATGGAGCCTCTAAGGTTTTAGATGTTGGATGTGGCTATGGAACTATTGGTATAACTCTTGCTAAAATTTATAAAAATTTAGATGTTACAATGGTTGATGTTAATAAAAGAGCTATTGGGTTGTGCGAATTAGCTATTAAAGAAAATAATATATTGAATGCTAGAGTATTTGAAAGTAATGTATATGAAAATGTTACAGATACTTATGATTTAATTATTTCTAATCCTCCTATTAGAGCTGGTAAGAGCGTTGTGCATGGAATTATTTTAGGTGCATATGAACGCTTAAATTGTGGGGGTGCTATGTGGTGTGTAATTCAAAAGAAACAAGGAGCTGATTCTGCGAAAAAGGCTTTAAAAGAAGTTTATAAAAGTGTAGAAGTTATTGAAAAAGATAAAGGGTATGAGATTATAAAAGCTGTTAAATAGGATAAAAACATTACGTTTTTGTCCTATTTTTGTTTTTACTTAAAAATTTCCTGCAAAAATAATTAAAAAAAGTTTATTTTACTTGACAAAAATAAAGTTCTTTGGTAGAATAAATAAGATATGATACAATGAGGTAGTCTTGCATTAAAAAAGGCACCCCAATGTACTTAGAATTTGAAAAAGAGGTGGAGAATTTTGAGTTACAAAAATGTTCAGTACGGTAGAAAGAATGTTAGAAGAAACTATGCACGAGTTCAAACTAACGTAGAATTACCAAATTTAATTGAAGTTCAAACTGAATCCTTTAAATGGTTATTAGGTGAAGGGCTTGCAACATTATTTAGAGAACTATCACCAATTAAAGATCATGGCGATGGTGAAAAATTTGAGCTTAGCTTTTTAGAGCATGAATTTAGTGAACCTAAATACAGCATTGCTGAGGCTAAAATGCACAATGTTAACTATTCACGTCAATTATATTGTAAAGTTGCTTTAGAAAATAAAGAAACTGGTGAATTAAAAGAAGATAAAGTATTTATGGGTGATTTCCCTGTGATGACACCTACAGGTACATTCATTATTCACGGTTCAGAACGTGTAATTGTTACTCAAATTGTTCGTTCTGCTGGTGTATTCTTCTCTAAAGAAGTAGATAAAAAATCAGGTCAAGCATTGTTTGCTGGTCAAATCATTCCAACACGTGGTATTTGGATTGAATTTGAAATGGGTAGCAAAGACATTTGGTATGCTAAAATTGACCGTACAAAGAAAATCCCACTAGTAACATTTATTCGTGCATTAGGTGTTCCTGGTAACTCTGATATGATCGATTTATTTATCGGTGAAGATTCAGACAAATATCCTGTTCCTCAAAGCTTATTAACATACTTCATGAATTCAGCAAATAAAGATGATACGTTTGGTGAAGATGAAGCTATTAAAGTTTTATATGATAATTTAAGACAAGGCGAAAAAACATCTCCAGATGCTGCAAGAAAGTTTATTGCAAGCCGTTTATTCGAAGTTCGTCGTTATGACCTTGCTAACGTTGGTCGTTACAAAGTTAATGACAAACTTGATGTTGTAAAACGTGCTATTGGTAATAGACTTGCTGAAGATTTAATTAATCAAGAAACTGGTGAAGTTATTTTAGAAGCTGGTACTGAAATAAGCCGTAAAGCTTTAGTTAAAGTTAATGGTATTGAAGAAGTTATTGATACTGTTGAAATTTTAAATAATAATCGTGATCATTTCCGTAAAACATTTGAATATGATTTAATGCTAGAAGGTAATAGTGTTACTTTAGAAGTATTAGATGTTATTGTTAAATCTATGGAAGGTGAAGTTAAAGTTAGACTTCTTGGTAATGACCAAAGAGAAACTGCATGTCATGTAGTACTTTCTGATATCTTTGCTACAATTTCATATTTCTTTAACTTACATGTTGGTGTAGGTAGAACTGATGACATCGACCACTTAGGTAATAGACGTCTTCGTTTAATTGGTGAATTATTACAAAATGAATTTAGAACTGGTTTCATTAAACTAGAAAAGAATATTCGCGATAAGATGAGTACTGCTGTTGAAGTTAAGAGTGTTTCTCCTCAAAACTTAATCAATAACCGTCCACTTGTTGCTACTATTCAAGAATTCTTTGGTACAAGCCAATTATCACAATTCATGGACCAAATCAATCCACTAGCAGAACTTACTCATAAGCGTCGTATTTCTGCCCTTGGTAAAGGTGGTATCTCACGTGATAGAGCTGGTTTCGAAGTGCGTGACGTACATCCATCGCATTATGGTCGTATTTGTCCGGTAGAAACTCCAGAAGGACAAAACATCGGGTTAATTAACTCTTTAGCTTCATATTCACGTGCTAATAAGTTTGGTTTCATCGAAACTCCTTATTTAGTTGTTAAAAATAATAAAAATGATGAAGATTATAAAGCAGGTAAAGTTCCTGCTAAAGTATGGATTACAGATGAAGTTGTTTATCTAAATGCATATGATGAAGAAAAATATATTATCGCTCAAGCTAACGTTGGTATGAAAACTGATGAATCAACTGGTGAAATTTTAATTGTTGATGAAAAAGTTATCGCAAGACGCGGCGGTGAATTCATCGAACTTACAAAAATGGATATTGAACTTGTAGACGTGTCTCCTAAGCAAGTTGTTGCTGTAGGTACTGCTTGTATTCCATTCCTAGAACACGACGATACAACTCGTGCGCTAATGGGTGCAAACATGCAACGTCAAGCAATTCCACTACTTAAACCTGAAGCTCCATTTGTTGGTACAGGTATTGAATACAAAGTTGCTCACGATTCAGGTGTTGCTTTAATTGCTGATTGTGAAGGAACAGTTGTTTCTGTAGATGGTTTAAAAATTGTAGTTCGTGATAACTTTGGTGTTAATCACACTTATAACTTATTAAAATATGAACGTTCAAATAACTCAACTTGTGCTAACCAACGTCCAATCGTTGTTCCTGGTGAAAAAGTTAAAGTTGGCGATGTACTTGCTGATGGTCAATCTATGGAACAAGGCGAACTTGCTTTAGGTCGTAACGTTGTTATTGCATTTATGACATGGCATGGTTACAACTTTGAAGATGCTGTTATCATGAGTGAAAGAATGGTTCAAGATGATGTGTATACTTCAATTCATATTGAAGAATATACATGTGAAGCGCGTGATACTAAACTTGGTAAAGAAGTTATTACACGTGACTTAGAAGGTGAAGCTCATTCATCTGTTCAAAATCTAGATGAAAATGGTATTGTTATCTTAGGTTCTGAAGTTAAAGAAGGAGATACTTTAGTTGGTAAACTTACTCCTAAAGGTTTAACTGAACCAAGTCCAGAAGAACGTTTAAGTCAAGCATTATTTGCTGATAATTCTAAAGAAGTTAGAATTTCTTCATTAAAAGTTTCTCATGGTGGTAGCGGTATTGTTAATAAAATTGAAAGATTCAATCGAAAATCTGGTGCAGAATTACCACCAGGAGTAAACGAAGTTGTTCGTGTTTATATTGTCCAAAAACGTAAGATTTCTGAAGGTGACAAAATGTCAGGTCGTCATGGTAACAAAGGGGTTATCTCAAATATTGTTCCAATTGAAGATATGCCATTTATGTCAGATGGTACTCCAGTAGATATTATGTTAAATCCACAAGGGGTTCCTTCTCGTATGAACATCGGGCAAGTTCTAGAAATCCATTTAGGTATGGCTGCTAAGAAATTAGGTGTTAAAGTAGCATCTCCAGTATTTGATGGTGTTACTCAAAAAGACTTAATTGAAATTATGAATGAAGCTCGTGAAAAAGATATCAATGATGGTATTTTAGATTCACGTAATAAACGTGCTCTTATTGATGAAAATGGTAAAACTTATCTTTATGATGGTAGAACAGGACGTCAATTTGACCACAAGATTTCTGTTGGTGTAATGTACATGATCAAACTTGCGCACATGGTTGATGATAAATTACATGCACGTAGTGAAGGTCCTTACACATTAGTTACACAACAACCTATGGGTGGTAAAGCTCAAAACGGTGGTCAAAGATTCGGTGAAATGGAAGTTTGGGCACTAGAAGCATACGGTGCTGCTCATACATTACAAGAAATGATGACTATTAAGTCAGATGATATTATTGGTCGTAACAAAGTTTATAAAGCAATCGTTGATGGAGAAACTATTCCAGAAGCTGGTGTTCCAGAAGCATTCCGTGCAATGGTTAAAGAACTTCAAGGTCTTGGTTTAAGTGTTAAATTAATTGACCAAGATGGTAAAGATGTTGTTAATGAAAGCTTAGTTGATCAATTTACAGAGGCACAAGCTAGCAAGCGTGGCCTATAGAATAGGAGGAATTCCTTTTGAGAAAATATAAATATATGAAAATCGGGATTGCATCGCCTGAAGAAATTATTTCTTGGGCTAATCCCGAACTTCAAGGAAAAGAATTTAAATACGATCCTAAGAAAAAAGATAAAGTTACTTATATTGATGACAATGGTAATTCACAAGAACTTATCTTAAGAGGTGAAGTTAAGAAACATGAAACCCTAAACTATCGTACTCAAAAACCAGAACGTGAAGGGTTATTCTGTGAAGTTATTTTTGGTCCAACAAAAGATAATCAATGTGCATGTGGCAAAACTGCAAGAAAAGTAGTAGGTGAGCATCGTATTTGTGAAAAATGTGGTGTTGAACTTACATCTTCAAAAGTACGACGTGAACGTATGGGGTATATTGCTCTTGCTGCTCCAGTTGTACATACTTGGTATTTAAGAAATACACCTAGTAAAATTGCAATTTTACTAGATATGAAAACTAAAGAAGTTGAAGAAATCGTTTATCTTGCATCATATATCGTAATCGAAGTTAATGATGATATTGATGAATTATATCCTGGTCAAATTTTAACTGAACAAGAAAATGCTGTATTTAAACGTCGTTATTATGGTCGTTATAAAGCAACAACAGGTGCTGAAACAATTAAGTATTTATTAAGTAATCTTAATTTAAAACAAATCATGGAAGAAATCCGTTTAGAACTTAAGACTGCTACAAAACAAAAGAAAGAAAAATTAATTAAACGTCTTGAAATTGTTGAAGCATTCTTACAATCTACAAACAAACCTGAATGGATGGTAATGGATGTAATTCCAGTTATCCCACCTGATCTACGTCCTATGGTACTTCTAGAAGGTGGAAGATTTGCAACTACAGACCTTAACGAATTATATCGTCGTATTATTAACCGTAATACTCGTCTTCGTAAGTTATTTGAACTTGGTGCACCAGACCTTATTACTAAAAATGAAAAACGTCTTTTACAAGAAGCTGTTGATGCGTTAATTGATAACTCTAAACGTAATAAGAAAGTTGCTCAAGAAAAGAATCGTCCTTTAAAATCATTATCTGATATCCTTCGTGGTAAACAAGGTCGTTTCCGTCAAAACTTATTAGGTAAACGTGTAGACTACTCAGGTCGTTCAGTTATTTGTGTAGGACCATTCTTAAAGATGTATCAATGTGGTATTCCTCGTGAAATGGCATTAATCTTATTCAAACCATTTATTATTAGCTATTTACGTAAAAATCAAATCGTAGATGAAAATGCTGTTGATGCAAATGGTCTTCCAATTAGTGCTGCTTCTCGTGAAAAAGCTGGTATCAAACGTGCTAAGGAGTTAATCGAAAAAGGTGCTCCAGAAGCAATGGATGCACTTGAAAAGATTGTAGTAGAACATCCAGTTTTATTAAACCGTGCTCCTACTCTACATAGACTTTCAATTCAAGCATTCGAACCAGTATTAGTTGAAGGTAAAGCTATTCGTTTACATCCACTTTCAACTACAGCGTTTAATGCCGACTTCGATGGTGACCAAATGCCAGTGCATGTACCATTATCAGAAGAAGCACAAGCTGAAGCAAGAATGTTGATGCTTGCATCTAAGAATATTTTAGCTCCTAAAGATGGTAAACCAGTAGTTACTCCATCACAAGATATGATCATTGGTAACTATTATTTAACTATCGAAAGAAGCCAACCAGATAGAACATTTAATACATTTGAAGAATTATATAAAGCTTATGAATACAGAGTATTCGAGTTTGATAATCAAATCGTAGTAAATGATGAAGAAGTATATCGTGACATTGAAGCATTACGTGAAGATGTTAAAGCTGGACTTGCTCCAAGCGTTGGTAACTTCTTAGTTGTAGGACGTGAAGGTAAAGCATTCAAAGATATTTCAGAAGTTGAACATGCTTATGAACAACACGAAATTGACTTCCATACTCGTTTTGTAATGCCAGGTCGTGCAATTGATAAACCATTTGTTAACCTTGACAAAGCTGATCCTAAGTATGAAGAAAAAGTGAAACTTAATGAAGAATTAAAAGATATGTTTATTGTTACAACATATGGTAAATTAATCTTCAACCAAGTATTCCCTGAACACTTTGTATACTTTAATGAAACAGATCCTAAGAAAGCATTAAGTAACTTAAGAAATGGTACTCCTGAATATTATTTCATTAAACGTGGTACTAATTATAAAGAAGCTATTGCTAAGATGCCTCTTGGACAACCTGCTAAGAAAAAGACATTATCGGTAATTATTTCTGAAGTATTTAGACAATGTAAACTTGCTGAAACATCACTTACACTAGATAAGATGAAAGATTTAGGTTTCTATTATTCAACTATTTCTGGTGTTACAATTTCAGTATTTGACGTTAGAATTCTTGAAAAGAAATATCAACTAATCGCTGAAGCTGATGAACAAGTTAAAAAATATACTAAGATGTACCGTCGTGGTATCATGCTAGATTCTGAACGTAAACGTAATGTTATTAGAATTTGGGAAGATACTAAGAAAGAAATCGAAAAAGAAATTAAGAAAGTCATGGAAGAAGAAGCTTCAATTAATGACATCTTCTTAATGGCTGACTCAGGTGCCCGTGGTAGTTCATCTAACTTCATTCAGCTTGCTGGTATGCGTGGTCTGATGGCTAAACCTAATGGGGAATCAATGGAAATCCCAGTTAAAGCCTGCTTTAAAGAAGGGATGTCAATGTCAGACTTCTTCATTTCAACACATGGTGCGCGTAAAGGTTCTACCGATACAGCGTTAAAGACTGCTGAATCTGGTTATTTAACAAGACGTTTAGTTGACGTAAGCCAAGATATTACAATCACTACTGAAGATTGTGGTACAGATAAAGGTTTATTAATGACTACTCTTTATAAGAAGAATGAAAAAGATCCTACATTTGATCCTGTTAATGACTTATTAGTATCATTAAAAGATCGTATTGTCGGTCGTTTCGCTGCAAAACCTGTTTATGGAAAAGCTGGAAACAAGAAAGTATTACTTGTTAACAAAGGTGAATTAATTGATGGTGACATCGCTGATGAAATCGTTAAGGCTGGAGTTAAAGAAGTAGAAGTTAGAACTAACCTTACTTGTAATTGCGCAGTAGGTGTATGTATTAAGTGTTATGGTTCTGACCTTTCTACTAATGGACTTGTTGAAAAAGGTGAAGTTGTTGGTATCGTTGCTGCACAATCTATCGGTGAACCAGGTACTCAGTTAACAATGAGAACCTTCCACTCAGGTGGGGTTGCATCAGGTAGTGATGACATCACTCAAGGTCTTCCACGTGTACAAGAATTATTCGAAGCACGTGCCCCTAAAGGACAAGGTATTATTTCAGAAATTAAAGGTGTTGTTGAATCAGTTGAACTTGTTAAAGATTCACGTTATGAAATTAAGATTCATAGTGAAATTCCTAATAATGATAAAGTATATTTAACAGATGCTGGTAAGAAAGCTATTGTTAAAGTTGGTGAAACTGTTGAAGCTGGTGATTTAATCAGTGAAGGTACAGTTAATATTAAAGAATTATTAAGAGTTTCTTCTGTTGATAAGGTTCAAAAATATATCTTAAAAGAAATTCAAAAATCTTATCGTACTGCTGCTGCGGTTGAAATTTCAGACAAACACGTTGAAATCATTGTTAAACAAATGCTACAAAAAGTTGTAGTAATTGATTCAGGTGAAACTGATGTTCTACCAGGTACTTTAATTTCTAAACCTGAGTTATATCGTGTGTTCAAAGATTGTTGTGAAAAAGGACTTCGTATCCCTGCTGTTAAACCAGTAGTTCTTGGTATCACTAGAGCATCACTTAAGAGTGACTCATTCTTAGCTGCTGCATCATTCCAAGAAACAACAAGAGTTCTTACTGAAGCTGCAATTAGAGGTAAAGTAGATAACCTAGAAGGCTTAAAAGAAAATATCATTATTGGTGGTTTAATTCCTGCTGGTACTGGTTTAGTTGAAAATGTTGATATTGCAACTAACGAAGAAAACGAACAATTTGATATTAAAAAATTATAATAATTAAAGCATTGCTATTTAGCAATGCTTTTTTTATTTTTATTAATGTGCTTTTAAAAAATATAAAATTATGTTATAATATAAGATAGGAAAGGAGCGTTTATTTATGTTTGTTAGTGTAGTTATTAATGTTTCAAGTTCTAATGTTGATCAAAAATATGAATATTTAGTACCTAATGAGTTAGCTCCTTATGTGTGTGTTGGTTCTAGGGTTAATGTTGAATTTGGTGGTGGGAATCGTCTTGTTATGGGGTATGTTTTAGATGTTTATGAAGAACGTAAATTTGACGGCGAAATTAAGCCTATTTCTGAATTATTAGATTTAAAACCTATTTTGACACCTTTACAATTAAAATTAGCCGACTATTTAAAAGATGATACTATTTGTCCTTTAAGTAGAATATTGAGTTTGATGATACCTGATGCTTTAAAACTAAAAACTTATAAATATTTAGTTGTTAAAGATTATTCTAAATTAGATGCGACACTTGTGGAACTATTTAATGGTGAAGAAATTATCGAACTTAATTCTAAACTTGATGGATATCATTATAAGATAATGAAGGAAGTTAAAAAAGGTACTGTTGAAATTTCATATGAAACAAAACAAACTGTCAAGTATCGATATGTAAGTAAATACGCTGTAAATTTAGAAAATTATAATAAATATTTAAATACAATTAAAAATCCTATTAAACAAGAATTTTTAAGATTATATAAAGAAT
>JAZOLP010000066.1:0-5376 GCA_045653225.1 Bacilli bacterium | reverse complement strand
TTTTAAATTTTGAAGAAGAACTATTATATCAATATTATTTTGTTAAAAGATTTAATCAAACTGAAATCGCAAAATTGTTAAATATTTCTCAATCTAGTGTTTCACGAAATATAAAAAAGTTAAAAAATAAAATTAAACATGGGCTTAATTTAAATTAAGCCTTTTTTTGTATAAAAATGAAAATTATAAGAAATAATACTATTAAAAGGAGAATGTATGAAAAATAAAATTTATAATCAAATATTAGATAAAGAAGATGTAAAAAGGCCAATAGTTAAAAATTGTATAAAAGCTTTTATTGTTGGTGGATTTATTTGTTTTCTAGGAGAACTTTTATTAATGTTTTTTAATAACATTTTAAATCTTGATAAAGACATTTCTACAACACTAATGTCTATAGTTTTAATTATAGTAACATCAATTCTAACAGGAATTGGAATTTTTGATAAAATTGGAGAATTTTCTGGAGCTGGAACCATAATTCCTATTACAGGGTTTGCGAACTCCATGACTTCATCAGCATTAGAAAGTAAAAGTGAAGGGATAATTATTGGAATTTTAACAAATATGTTTAAGTTAGCCGGAGCAGTTATTGCAGCAGGAATAATTAGTGCTTTTATTGTAGGCTCTCTTTATTATTTTATAGGAGTGTAATATGATAAAAGTTGGAAAAAATAGTATCATTTTTGACAATGTTTATTTAACATCAACAGGAACAGTTTGTGGAAAGAAAGAACATGCTGGTCCACTAGGTGAATATATTGATAAATATTATGAAGATTCATATGCTGGTTGTGATTCATGGGAAAAAAGTGAACAAAAAATGTTAGATGAGGCTTTTAAGATTGCATTGAGCAAAGAAGGAATAACAGAACATAGTATTGATTTATACGTTGGTGGAGATTTAAATAATCAACTTGCATGTACAAATTATATGTTAAAAAAATATTCATTTCCTTATTTAGGTGTATATGCTGCATGCTCAACTTTAACAGAAGCGATGATTGTTGCATCTACATTTTTAGATTCTAAATATGGAAATTATATTATCGCAAGTGCTTCTAGTCATAACGCAACAAGCGAACGACAATTTAGATATCCAACTGAATATGGAGGTCAGAAACCTTCATCTTTAACAACAACATCAACAGGTTGCGGTGTTTGTTTGTTATCATCAATACCTTCATTTATTAAAATTACAAAAGCAACAATTGGTAAGGTTGTAGAATCAAATTTAACTGATCCTCAAGATTTAGGAAGAGCAATGGCACCTGCTTGTTGTGAAACTTTAAGAAATCATTTGTATGATTTTAATATTGATGTTTATGAATATGATTTAATACTTAGTGGTGATTTATCAACATATGGTAGTAAATGTTTCAAAGAGATGGCAAAAACATATGGTATAAAATTATTAGATAATTACAATGATGCTGGATTAATGTTGTATGACCTGAAGACACAAAATGTACATGCAGGAGGAAGTGGATGTGGTTGTATTAGTTTAGTTAGTTTAGGTTATGTTGTTAAAAAAATGTATGAAAATGTTTATAATAAAGTACTAATTATTGCAACTGGAGCTTTGATGAATCCTATAATGGTAGCACAAAAAGAAACGATTCCTTCAGTTGCTCATGCAATAGTATTAGAAAGGGTAAAATAATGAATTTAATTAATGCTTTTTTAATTGGTGGAGTTATTTGTTTTCTAGGACAAATATTAATCGATAAATTTAAATTATTACCAATTCATATTACTGTATTATTTGTTGTAATTGGAAGTTTATTAGAAGGTGCACAAATTTATGATATGATAATTGATTTTGCTGGTGCAGGTGCTTTAGTTCCTATCTCTAATTTTGGTCATAGCATGACACATTCTGCAATATCAAATGCTAAAGCTGAAGGTTATTTAGGGTTAATTAGTGGAATATTTGACTTATCTTCATGTGGACTTTCTATTGCCGTTTTAAGTGCTTTTGTTGTTGCATTAATATTTAAACCAAGAGGTTAAATATATTTTATATAAGAAAAAGGTATCAAAAGATACCTTTTTTAATTATTTTGTCACAAAATTAACTATATTTTGTTTTATATGTGATAAAGCATATTGATTAATGTTTGCAATAATAAATAAGATATGTTATAATAAATGTAATTTAATTATTAAAATAAAACATAAAGAAAGGACTTATTTATGTCAAACATAAAAATTATGGCTTTAGGTGGCCTAGGAGAAAATGGAAAAAATTTAACTGTAGTTGAAGTTAATAAAAAATTATTTATTTTAGATGCGGGGATGAAATACCCTGATATTGATATGTATGGGGTGGATTTAGTTATTCCAAATATTGATTATTTAATTAGAAATAAAAATAATATTCAAGGTATTTTTATTTCACATGGACATGAGGAAAATGTTGGAGCCATTGTTTATTTATTAAAACAACTTCATACAAAAGTATACGCAACTCATTTTACTGTTAGTATTATTGAGGAAATGCTAAAAGAACATCATTTAAATATAAAAGATTATAAGCTTTATCGTATAAATACTAGTCGTGTGATGAATTTTGGTGATGTTGAGGTTAGTTTCTTTAATACTACTCATAGTTTGCCTGAGTCAATTGGTATATCTATTAATACCACTGATGGAAGTATTGTTTATTGTACTGACTTTAATTTTAGTTCAGTATCTGATATTAAATATAGTACAACATTTGATAAAATTACTGAACTTGGTAAGAAAAAAGTACTTGCATTACTTGCTGAAAGCGTAAATGCTGGAATTATTGATCGTGAAACTACTGATACATTATTAGAACATCATTATCAAAATATTTTATTACATAATAAAAAACGTATATTTGTTGGTTGTTATGTTTCTGACTTAATTAGAATTCAAAAAATTATTGATTTAAGTGCAAAAAATGGAAGAAAAGTATGTGTGCTTTCAAAAAAATCTGAACGAATTTTTAAAGTAGCTACTCAATATAATTATTTAAATATTCCAAGTGAAAATCTTTTAAATTTAGAAGAATATTCAAAAGAAGAACTTAAAGAGTTAGATAATGCTGTATTTATTGTCGCAGGAACTAGAAACGAACCATATAATCTATTAGTCAAAATGGCATTAGAAGAAGAGTTTAATATATCTTTTAATGAAACGGATAAAATAGTTTTAATGTGCCCCCCTGCTCCTGGTATTGAAAAACATGCAAGTGATTCTATTAATATTCTTAGTGAAAAAGATGTTAATTTTACAATATTTGACCGAAATGTACTTAGAAGTCAACATGCATCTACTGAAGATTTAAAATTGCTTTATTCAATGTTAAAACCTAAGTATATTATTCCTATAAAAGGTGAATATCGTCAAATGTACGATCATTTCTTAGTTGCTAAAAACGCTGGTTATGATAAAAATTCAGTATTATTATTAGATAATGGAGAAGTTATTAATTTTAATAATGGAACACTTGATTCTGTTAAAGATCAAATTAATACAGGTGATATTTTAATTGATGGTTCAAGTGTTGGCGTTGTTGACAATGAAGTAATTAAAGAAAGAACAGCTCTTGCTGAAGAAGGCGTTATATTTATTTATTGTGCATTAGATATGCGATTAAGACAAATTTGTGGTGAGATGTCTATTAAAACAAAAGGATTCACAACAGCTTTTACCGATGAAGAATTAAGTAATGTTATTATTGGTATTTCTGAAAGAATAATTAATAATAGTTTTAAAAAGAAAACTTGGAATTTAGAAGCATTAAAAGAAAGTGTTGCGGAAGAAACTTGTAAGTTAATAGTTAGATTTACTAAACATCGACCTATTATTGTTCCTGTATTTATTGAAATTTAAATTTAGGAGGTGACCTAATGTTAGAATTAAAAGAGGTCAGTAAATTTTATAGTAGTAATGGAATTACTAATATTGGCCTTCAAAATATTAATTTAAAACTACATCGTAATGAAATTATTGCTATTACTGGTGATTCAGGTAGTGGTAAATCGACATTATTAAATGTAATTTCAAAAATTGATACTTTTGATGAAGGTGAAATATTTTATTATGGTAATGAAACTTCATATTTTTCTATTTCAGATATGGATGATTTTAGAAAAAATAAAGTAGGTTTTATTTTTCAAAATTATAATATATTAGATTCATATACAGTTTTAGATAATGTAATGATTCCTTTATTATTAAAAGGATTATCTAAAGAAGATGCTAAAATCGAAGCAATGCTTCTTATTAAAAAAGTAGGATTAGATGGTCGCGAACATCATCGTGGTAGTAAATTGTCAGGTGGTGAAAAACAACGTTGTGTTATTGCAAGAGCTCTTGCTGGTGATTGTGATATTCTAGCATGTGATGAACCTACTGGTAATTTAGATTCAGAAACAGCAATGGAAATCATTAAATTAATTAAAGAAGTAGCAAAAGATAAACTTGTATTAATTGTTACTCATAATTATCCTGAAATTGAAACTATTGCGACTAGACTACTTAAAATGGCTGATGGACATATTGTTGAAGATATTGTTTTTTCAGAAGTCAAAGTAGAAGAAAATAAAGAACTTGATTTAGATTATAAAAAACTAAATAGAAAAGTAATTTGGCGTCTTGGTATAAATAATATTTTAAGAACACCTAAAAAAACTCTTATTAGTTGTTTAATGTATTTTATCATTGCTTTTTGTTTCTTATTTGTGGCACAAGCTATAGGAACGTTAATCAACACAAGCTATTCTTCTACTCCTTTTATGAATGCTTTTGAAAATAGAGTCTTTGTTTATCAGGTTCAAGGTGAATCATTTGATGAAAGTAAGTTATCTGGATATGAATATGATTTAAACGATTTTTCTTCTGAAAGAGGGTATTATACTAATTTTGTTAATTCAGATTATTATTTTTACTTTTATTATGCATCTAATGTCGAATATAATCTTGTAGCTGGTGAATTACCTGAAAATGATAATGAATTTATTTTATTATTAAACAATCCTTCAAAAGGTGAAATCAAATTAGAAAGTGCTAATATAGGTGATTGTATAGAGATTCCTACTGATGATGGTCTTTCTTATGAGTCTTTTAAATTAGTTGGAATTGGAAGTTATAAAAATGAATTAAAAAATGTATCTTATGTTACAGGATGTCCTAAATTACAAAATATTTTGAATAAGATTGTCCCTAACTATAGTGTTTATATTGAAGAATCTGAATTTTATGTTGATGTTAATTTAATAAAAGGATCATCAAGTCCTAAGTTGTATATTCCATATGATTATTATTTTGAAAATCAAAAAATTGAATTATATGTTGAAATATATAAATTTAATAATATTGAAATTATATATTATGATGGATCAA
>JAZOLP010000065.1:0-8912 GCA_045653225.1 Bacilli bacterium | reverse complement strand
TATCGAATCCGTATTTATTTAATAATGATGGAATACTATCTAATTTATTATATCCAAATACATAATATGAACGTAATTCATGAATGGCTTTTTTCATATCCATACCACGCAATTTTTGATATAATGAAGTTCATTCCACTTTAATTACATCATCTGTCAAATTTGTAATAAATTGATGATATTTATATGCATCACCGATAATACTATTAATTGCAGCTACTGGTTGTACTTTTGGTTCAGTTGATTGAACTGGTTGCGTAATAACTTGTGTAGGGATTGATACCACAGGAACGTCAGATGTTGTATTAACAGGTGTTGTATCTACTGGCGTTTGTGTTGGCTCAATTGTATCAAGTTTAGGTGCATGACTAACTTTAGGCTCTACATTAGAAATAGTTGTTGATGCTACTACTCCATTGATATAATCTGTTGGAATATTTTCCAATGATTTATTTTTTCACTGTTTAAAAGCTTCTTTAGATGTTTCAGGAATATCTAATGAATTTACCGAACTTTGATCTAATACAGATTTAAATCCTAATCCCACATGTTCACCAACAATAATTGTACCTTTTGTAGAACGTTGTGTTAATGTATATAAATTACGTAATGTAATAAAAGCATTATTAGGAGATAAATCAATAATTACATAATCATATTCACGTCCTTGTACTTCAGTAGGTCGTTTTACATCAGCACCAGATGCGTTATAAACATCTTTATCTGTAATAATACAAACATTTCCTAGCTTCTTTAATTTGTCAATATATTGATTAACTACTTCTTTATGTACATATTTTTCTCCACCAAATACATTAGCATTTTCAAAATACTTAAATATAATAGGCATGTTAGTTAAATATTTACTTGCTTCTTCATTTAAGTCATTTAAACTTGTCGATGGATTATCATACCATTTTTTCCATACTGTTTCTAACGCAGAACGAAGTTGTATATAATTATCATATTTAGCGATATTTGCTGGTCGTAACGGTGCAATTAAATCTGGAGATTTAATCATTAATGTATCTGTTAATCCAGTTTCATACGATACACCATGGTAAGTTAACGGCGTTGCGTTTTGCATATAATCGCCTAATGCAATAATGTTGATATTATTATGTACAGCCCATCTAGATAGTAATTCTAGTTCAGGTCTAGTAAACAAACCAATTTCATCGATAAATAATAATTTATAGTTAGCATCTCCATAATTTACAGTATTTATTTTAACGCCTTTAGCTTTGATGGAATAAATTATATTTTCCGATTCAATAGTATCGTATTCAATATTATTCGCTATGATCTGTGATAATAATTGATCTTTATTTCAAGAAGATGTTTCACCTAATGTTGTTGCCAAATTATTTGCCTGCTCTTTAGTTGGTGCGGCTAATTTAATAGTAGCATTAAATTTAGAATCTGTAAATATTGTTTTCAATATCGTAGCTACACCTTTTGTTTTGCCTACACCAGCACCACCAAATGTAAATACCATATTATACATCGGTGATTTTGTTTGTTCGTATATATTTGCACCAATATTTTTAGCATGATTTGCTAAATTTTTAAGCAATGTGTTATATAAAACAGGATTTAAAATTTGAGAATAACTAATTCTAACCGCAACTTCTTGAGAATAAATAGGAATCATATCCTTAAAAATAGGATCAGAAATAGCCTTTTTATAATCAATATTAAAATTTTGTGTAGGTGCAGCTATAATAGAACTTAAATATACAAATTGATCATAATCAGAAATAATTACATTTGGATCTCCACTAAGTTTAGTTGGTTTTTGTTTAAGTAATTCTATTGGATTAAAACATTCAATTAATTTACCAGCTAATACTTCTGTAGATAACTTTTGTTCTTTTATAGCATTATATATTTTAGTTTCAAATTCAGATGCTGCTTTTTCAAATTGAGCAAATGTCGTTTCATCAATCTCTTCTGGGAAATTATAAGTTTTATATATTTCTTTTAAATCCAAATTAAAAGTTTTTGCGAAAGCTACGGTACTTGGTAAATTCATATCAATCAATGAATTTACGAATTTACTGCGCATGTTTATAGCAATATCTTTTTGCTCACGTACTTTCTGTGCATTATTATCCTCAACAATTTTTATAAGTTTAGATATTTTATTATATAAATTATTAATTTCATATCTAAATGTTTCCGCATTTTCGTCAGAAATGTCAAGCAACAACTCTTTTCCAAGCGCTTCTTTGTACACATTAACACGGGTATTAATTCCCCCATATGATGAGGCAGAAGTAATACTAGCAACCATTTCTAACATGCGTCATACATCCCGTAACTTATTCAATTTAATTGGATCAGCAATAAAATAATCAGATATTCTATTACTACTAATAAGATTGCCAAATTCTTCTTTAATTACATCAATTACATTAGTATTAATACCTATTATTTTAGCGGCATTCTCTAAAATAGTATATACAGGATCATAACGATATTGATCAATAGCTTGTTTATATTGTTGCAATCAATTAATTAAACTTGTTGAATTACCATTAGCATCAGCTAAAACTATTTCGTCTAAAATACTTAAATAATCCAAATCAACATAATCTGGATTATTTACAACATCGTTTAATTTAGTAAAAGTAGATGATAAGTCACCACGTAATGCGAATTGCATCACTTCATTTACATCAACAGCTAAATTTGTAACTATATCATCCGCAATACCCAATTTATCTTGTAATCATTGATTTCAACCATTTACAGAAGATTCAATATTATTTGCAGCTAGTACAAATTGCATCACATTTGCCAATTCGGCATCTGTATGTTGTTTATATTTATTTTGCGCATTTGCCTGTACATAACGTAGATACGAACCCGAATATTTCAATAACTCATTCTGTAACTTCGCCATAGCATCCGCAATATCTGTCGCAACAACTTTATTTGGTCGTTGGAAATCATTACTGCCAATAATATTTTGTAATACAGAAACAGGTGAATTATCTAGTTGTGATAATTCAAATAATAAATTATTATGTTGCTCAGTTAATGCATCTTTAGTATCAACGTCTGTATCATCTAATGTTTGCAGTTTGGCATTTATATCCGCAATTTGTTTTTCTAATTCATTAATTCTAAATTGTTGTAATGTACCAACAATTCCATTTTCTTGAATTAAGTCTTTTTGTATAGCATCAAAAGTAGGCGTTAATTTACGACGAAAATCTACAAATGCTTCGTACGCCGCTAAAACATCAGATTTTTCTTTTTGTTCAGAATATTTTTTATATGACGCATCAACAGTGATTTTTTCATCCGCGGTTAATTGTTCATATTCTTTACCATACTTATATCTTGTAAAATTATGAAGTCCAAAACTTTCAGCAAAAGGCGAAGCTATAGATGGGTTAGCAACAAACAACATCAAATCTAAATATTCATCATTTTTTTGACCAGAAAGAATATCATCACGTTTTTTACGCAATGCGTCTAATTCTGTTTCTAATGCGATATATTTAGCATCTGTTTTTAATGCTGCAATGCGATCATCTAACGCAGATGGGGTTTTAGAATCGGTTAATCCACCATGGATCATATTCTCCATCTCTAATCGCACTTGGATAATTCTAGAACTTAATTCATTAAAATCTTCATATATTTTAGAATATAAATCGGAAGATAACAATTCTATATATTTGGCATTACCAATTAATTCGCGGGCTTGATCTTTATCAAGATTAGGTTTATTTACTTTTAATTGAATTTGATGTAACTCTTCATCCGATATATCCAATCCTTCTGTAGATAATGTATCTTCAATTAATTTTAAATACCCATTTAATCTTTGATAAATAATATCGTTTTGCGATTCATTTGGTTTAGCTGCCTTATATTGTGTAGTATAAGTATTGCTATCTTTAACTGTATCAAATTCAATGCCAGATAAATTTGTACTACCAAGTTGACCACGTTTATGTAAGCGGTTTAATTCTTTATGTAATTCATTACTTTTACCTGCACGAACTCAATAGATTAATTTTCCTAAACTATCTTTATCTTTAGAAAATTTATCGTAAACAGAAGATGTATTATTTTTTCAATCTTCAATTTTCAATTGAGAACTAAATACAGCACCGCCAATAGCACCACCAACTAACGAAGAAGTATAACGAGAAAAAACATCTTCTGCGGAAAAACCAAAATCATATTCTTTATCAGAATCAATTAAACCTAGTGTATTAAGGCCAGAAAACATTAGTTTTACAGCATCAGTACCAACTTCCTCTACAGTTTCTTCAATACCTTCATTGATAGCACCATAAGCTAAATCTGTAGGTTTTAACTGTGAAATTTTTTCGGCAATTTTCTCACTAGTTTTTAATACCCAATTAGCGGCCTCCTTTTTAGTTATTTTCTCACTGCCATCTACAGCTGCTTCCTTTAATACATTTCGTAATTCGGCATTGTCTAAATAAGTACCATTAAATCAATATTCTTTGAAATAATCTTGGTCCATGAGTTTATACATCGCTAATGCAGATGCAATCATACCCAATCCAGCCATACGATCACTAGCACCAGCTTCTTTAAACACATCATAAGTTCCAGATACCGAAGTTCCAGCCATATAGGTCATAGCCATGGCTTTTCCCCACTTAATAGTATTTTCAGTAGATTCTAATCCACGTAATGTATTAATATATTTAGGTATACTTCCAATCAAACGTTGTGTATTTAATTGTAGAAAACTTTTAGCTACTATATCTCCAATATTTTCAAAACTAAACATTCCTTCTTTACCTTTCATAGAAACACTATGATCAAAACGTTTAAAATAGGAAGAAATGTCATTTGCTACTTGTGCAGATCTAGAATCGGATGTATCGCCTGTAACAATTCCTTCAACAGCCTGTCATAATTCTGGCAATACCTTACCTAGTTCAATAGCAATTGTAGCTATTCTATAAGGCATACCAATATATGGAATAAATGCTGGAATTACACGTAGTGCTGTTTTTGCAATTGTTCCACCAACACTTTTATCAAAACCATCTGCATCAAATGGATCCCATTTATTTCAAGTAGATCCATCTACAGTAAGTACATCGGTAATATGTAATAATTCTTTATTTGTAGATTTTCTATTACCTAAGGTTTCATAATACGTATCACCAAATTCATTAAATTTATATTCTCCTTTTTTATGGGAAACTTCACGACCATCTACAATATGTGTACCATCTTCATCTCAAGTAGCTAGTACTAGTGTAGGGCGTGTTAAATTTTTTCATAACCCCAATTCATTGGGAGTGTAATCTTCCCATTTTTGCTCCTCGTAGTTATAAACCCTATTTTGTTGTCCCACTTCATGTGGGGTCATTGTTGGAACAGAAGTGTGATATAAATTAGTTATACCACTACTACGACGTTCTGGGTTAGGAGAATATGTTAACGTAGGAGCTAAATTTTTCTTTTTACCGTCTTTAGGAGCAAAAATGTCATATGGATCATACTCGTATGTATTTACGATATTACCCATAATATTAGCATCTTCTGCTCAATTATATAGCTTTTCAACTTCTTTGTAATAATTTGTAAATTTTACATCATCAAATTCACCTTTATCATTTAGAAAAGCTTCCTTAATTTGTGGTATCTCTTTATAATATTCAATATCCTGAAGATTTGCTGTATCTGGAGTAATACCATGATCTGCTAAATCTTGAGGCGATAAATGTGGCGAAAAAAACATCGCCGCTAAATAATCATTAGGCTTCTGTTCTACCATAATTAAAAATTAGTTTTTATCTGATTTTGATTTGCAATTCGTTGTTGTCCTATATTAAAATATTTTGATTGTGGCATTAACTGATTATTAGTAGTTAATGTCGCAATACCTGGATCTAACACAGGCATGAAAATCAACGATTTGCGAATATGTCTTCAATCACGTAATCACATCGATCTACTTGCGTCATCTATTTTAACAGATTTTTTATTTGGTTTATCTGTTCCATATTGAACAATATTAAAATAACGATCTGTTAAAAGATCACCATTACTTTTGCTAATACCACTTTCATTCAATGTTTCCGTTCATTTATTATCTTTAATTCCATTCACATACGAATCACTAGCATAACCATTAACCATAAAAAACAAATGCGTATTAGAAGGTTCCCATTGATTTGTATTATGATTATATGATATTTTACCAGCTAACCCCATTTCCTGCAATTTCGCTATAACAGCATTTTGAGTTTGTGGGTTTTCTTTTTGCATTCATTTAATAATTTGTTCAAATGCATCAATAATAGCAAAATCAACTTTATATTGCCCAGTAGTATTATAATACCCAATATCATATGGCAATACAGCTCTACTAATTTGGCTTGTACCATCATAAACAACTCTGCCTAAATCTGTTTCGCTAAGAATTTGATCTCCCATTGAAATAGAATTAACATCAATAGAATGTGTAAATTGATCACGATTCAATAATTCAGTCATAGTAGACATGCCAATAAAATCACCTTGTCTATCTACTGGACGACCCATAGATTGTGCTTGTATTGTTAAACCTGCTTTAGAATCATTAGATCGAATAGGAACCAATTGATCTATAACTACATCACCAGCCAACATCATCTCCTCTCGCGTCTTTTCTACAGTTTTAGTACTAGAACCGTTACCTGCACCACTGTTAGATAATTCTTTTTGAAAATCACTATCAACATCTGTAGCAATTTTATGATCAGTATGGGCATTAATAGCTTGTAAAATTATATCAACAGGAGAGCTGTTTTTATCAATTCTACTACGTAATGCTGCATTAGCACGTAATACATTCTGCATATCACCATTAAGGGTACTTCATAAATAATTCGCAGCCGCGTTAATTTGATGTGAACGCTCTTCCTCACTGGCGCTTGCAGTATAAGCTTGGTCAGAAACGGTAGTTTTAATTGTATTTTTAAATACTGGATTATTACCAAACATTTGTACTAAACCTTTATCAATATCATTTAATTGTTTAGTACTATATTGTGAGTTACCAGATGATTTTTCTATTTTGCCATAAGCAGTAATAGTTGTACGTAAATAATCCATAATTGTTTTCATACCAACTTGTCCAGATAAATCAGTTAAAATGCTAGTATTAAAAACTAAACTTGGATCATATTCACGAACTTTCATTAAATCACCAGTAGTAACTGGAGTATATTCATCAGGATTTTTGCTATATTCAGAAGCAGAAATTGTTTTTAACTTGCCTTCATGTTGTACATATAACGCACCCGTACTTGTAATGGCTACATCAGCATCAGAATTTTCTGCATCAATTCTATTTACTGCATTATCATATAATTTACTACTACGTTTAACACGATTTGCTAGATTTTGTATTCTTAGCAATTGTGCCATGGTGTAATCTGTACTATTTGAAAAAGGATCCATGTTTGCTGTAGAAGACAACATCTGCGAAACAGCATTTGTAAAATAATTAACATCATTGGTAACACCATGTTCCTTAATAATGTTAATAATTTCCTTTTGTATTGTATTATCTTCTTTCTTAGTACTTTGCGCATTTGCAGAAGCACTTTGTGGGTTATTTGAAGATGGGAGGTCAGCTGTATAATGCAAACCTCCCATAGAATATCTTTTTATTTTCATTACTTCATCATGTTTAAAAAGATCTTAATCACATTATCATTTAGTTTTTGCACTGCTTTATTAGGACAGTGAGATTTATTTTCTAAAATACGATCTTGTGATTTATGCTTGTTTATCTTAATATGATCTTGTGCAGATAATTTACCACCTTTTTTAACAAATCGTGGACTAAATAATGAATGTGGCCTATATATTGATTTATTTAATTGCATAATATCATTCTCATACAAATCTTTAGCAGCTTGATTATACTTGAAGTATCTGTCAATATCTGACATATATTCTTCACCATCGCCCGCTTTATTTGTTTTTGCCCAATCTGTAGCCGCTTTTGAATATTTATCAAATAGCATTTTCTTTCTATCACTTAATGCTAATTGATCATATACAGCACGATCTTGTTGATAATTATACAAACCTTTCTTCAACGCCTGTTCAAAAGTCTTGAAATCATTTGCAATCATACCAGCAGTATTTTCCGCTAACGCCATATTACGTTGTGATAATCTATCCATAAACGCATTACTTTCTGCAACTCGTAATTCTCTGTTTTTGTTTTCAATTTGATTTACAAATTGATTGTATTGATTACGATTTTGTGATAAATAATCGTATTTTTCACGATTAACTTTATCTAACTCGGAAGCTATATTTAATTTCCATTGTGCATTAAGTTTTGCATCTGCGGTTTGTGGTAATTTCGTATTCAATAATACATCACGACGGACATCAAAACCACGAGTATTTTCATAATATGCTGGAGTAGAAGCTTGGAAAACATTTCTAGATAATGGCATTGATTTCAATGCATTTTCCTTAACTTTTGCTACTTTATGATTTGCTGCTACTGCACCTACAATTTGGCCTAATGTATTTAGATTTTCGTAATTAAATGCACGAGAAGCATAATCTTTAAGATTTTGTTTCCATTTTGGAGGAGCTTCGCCAGCATTTTGGCGGCCTACTTTGGATGTTTTTGTGGTTGCTGATATTATACTTATAGGCTTAGACATTTGAGATCACGTGTCTGCAGTATACCATTTTTCATTTGGATCTTCATAGTCATAATTTCAAACTTTATCAGTAACACCACGTTCACCTTTAATAACACCACCGTGTTTTTTAGAAACTACTGGTACACGAACTTCATGTTTACCACGTCGCACTTCTTTATTTTCATCAGAATTAAAATAATCATATAACATTTGTGCTTCTTCTGGAGTAATGCCAAAAGATTG
>JAZOLP010000064.1:0-3865 GCA_045653225.1 Bacilli bacterium | reverse complement strand
ATTGATCCAATAACTACTGGAATAACAAGTAATGTAATTTCTAGTCCCATTGGTACTTTTCTAATATAAGCAATTGGTGTAAAAGACATTAAAATGTTTAATGCTGATAATACAGCTAACATTGTGATTTCTCGAATTAGTTTTCTGTTTTTCATTTTCTTCTCCTTTTAAAATATCGTTTAATATAAATTAATATGATTTTTAACTTAAGAAAAATATATTAAGTTTTTAAATGCTACAATCTTATATATTATAAGTATCGTGCTTATATATTATACTACTTTATGTTAATTATTTAAAGAAAAAAGGCCTAAAACATAACGTTTTAGGTCTAATAACTATGCTACAAATTCAAATTCATATCCTAAGATGATAATAGTTTCACCTTGTTCTGCACCTTGTTTTCTAAGTTCATCATCTACACCTAAGTCACGAAGTGCTCTTGCGAATTGTCTTACACTAACTTCATTATTAAAGTCAGTTCTTTCAAAGATTTTTTCAATGGCAGGACCATCAACATGGAAGAATCCTGAATCATCCATTGTAATTTCATATTTAGCTTTTTCTGGAACAAAGTTATATTCAACTACAGTATCAGTAATAACTTGATAATCAACTCTTGATCTTACTTCATCTAAAGTATCAGCGATTTTATAAAGTAATTCATTTAAATTATCTTTAGTATATGCACTAATAGGAATTATATTTTCAATACCAGTTTCTTCTTTAAAACGTTTTAGGTTATCTTCCGCACCTGGTACATCCATCTTATTAGCAACTAAAATTTCTGCACGTCTTAGTAAGTCTTCTTTGAATTCTCCAAGTTCTTTTCTAATGATATTATAATCTTCGACTGGATCTCTTCCATCTGTTGCAGACATATCAATAATATGAACGATAACTTTAGTACGCTCAACGTGTTTTAAGAACTGAATACCCAGTCCAGCACCTTCTGCAGCACCTTCAATTAAACCTGGCAAGTCAGCCATAATAAAGCTTCTTCCATCACCTACACCTACAACGCCAAGATTTGGTACAAGTGTTGTAAAATGATATGCGGCAATTTTAGGTTTTGCTTTAGAAACGACACTAATTAATGTTGATTTACCAACACTAGGGAAACCTACAAGACCAACATCAGCTAAAACTTTTAGTTCTAATTGTACATCAAATTCTTCACCTTTGATACCTTTTTCTGCAAATTGTGGTGTTGTATTTCTAGGACTTGCAAAAGCTGCATTACCTTTACCACCACGTCCGCCTTTTGCAACTACTACTTCTTGTTTATGCTTTGTAATATCACCAATTACTTGGTTAGTTTCAGCATTAATAATAGTTGTACCAATAGGAACAGAAACATAAACATTTTCACCTTTTTTACCAGCACAGTTTTTATCCATACCTTTTTGTCCAGGGAATGCTTTAATTTTTCTATTAAATCTAAAGTCAAGAAGTGTTGTTAAACCTTCTTCACCAACAAAGATAACACTTCCACCACGGCCTCCGTGACCACCTGATGGACCACCTTTGTCCATATATTTTTCATGTAAAAATGCTACTACACCATCACCACCGTCACCTGCTTTAACATGGATTTTGACACTATCTACAAACATAATATTTCACCTCTTTTTTTTCAAAATAAAAGACACTTAAAACTTAAGTGCCTTTATTTTTACAATGTTCAATGTAATCAATTATTCAGCTGGATAAACTGATACTTGCTTCTTACCTGCACCTTTTGCTTCGTATTTTACAATACCATCAATTAAGCAGAATAAAGTATCATCTTTACCAATACCAACATTGTTTCCTGGATGAACCTTAGTTCCTCTTTGACGGTAGATAATAGAACCAGCAGTAGCAAATTGACCATCTGATAATTTAGCACCTAAACGTCTACCAATAGAATCACGACCGTTCTTAGTAGAACTTACACCTTTTTTAGATGCGAATAATTGTAAATTAAATCTAATCATGGCAACCTCCTATAAAATTTCGATTTTCAAATATTTTGGATAATTTCTTTTAATCTCTTCATACATATCAATTAAATTTCTAATGATTAATTGAATAAAATCAACTTCTTCTTTAGATAAATTTTGATAATCCAAACTAATATGAAGATAACCAGCATCTTCTTTAACATCTAATTTAAAACAATCACTATTGATTTTATCAATAAGATTAATTGATGTATAAGTTGCTGTAGTGATCCCGCTACACACAATATCATAACCAGATTTTGCATATCCTGCGTGACCAGAAAGTTCAATAACAGAACATAAGGATTTATCGTATTTTACGATAATTTTCGTCATTAGTTAATACCTCTTTTTATTAAGCAATAACTTCTTTAACAGTAACTTTAGTATAAGCTTGACGATGACCTTGTTTTTTACGTTCGTTTTTCTTAGATTTGTATTTGAAAACAACGATCTTTTTTCCTAGTCCTTGTTTTTCAATCGTACCAGTTACTTTTGCACCTTCAATATAAGGTTGACCAATTTTGTCACCTGCAATTAAAACTTGATCAAAAACAACTTCAGCACCAGCTTCGCCTTCAAGTTTTTCAACATAAAGAACGTCACCAGCTTGAGCACGATATTGTTTACCGCCTACTACAAAAATTGCGTACATCTAAAAGCACCTCCTCATTAAATTTAAGACACGCCATAAGAGTGATAATTTTAAAAATTATACTTAAAACTCCTTTTGAGCGGTTGCTATTTCTTATTAGATTTTGCAACGAATATATTATACACTAAAACAACTTTTTTTGCAAATAATTGGCCTTACTAATTTATAATAAACATATTTAATATTCCTAAAATTTGTACTATAGTTCCTATACAACAAAAGATATGAAAAATAGAATGATACCATTTATTGTTCTTACCACTTATAAAGAATATTATTCCAATTGTATAAAAAATACCTCCAGATAATATCATAATAAATTGATAATATATAAACAAATTAAAACATTTTGGAAATAAAACAATACACCAGCCCATAATAACATACAAAATTGTTGATATTATTTTGATAATTTTATTATTCAAGTCTATTACTTTAAGTAAAATACCGATTATTGCACAAATCCATTCAATAAATAATAAAATGTAACAGTATAAATTATTATTAAAAATAATAAGACATATAGGTGTATAAGTCCCCGCAATTAATAAATAAATCGTACAATGGTCTAGTATTCGAAATACTCTTTTTGCGTTACTCCCTTTTTTTAAAGCGTGATATTATGTTGAAATCGTATATAACAATATAATAGAAATTGAAAATATTATCATCCCTATAAAATAAGATAAATTTACTTTATTTGTAAAATAGTGAATAAAACAAAATATTAGTAAAAATATCCCAACACTTCCACCAACGATATGTGAGACATAATTAAATGTTTCTTCTCCTTTTGAATATTGTGGCATTGGGTCTGTAATAAATTTTTGATACGTCATAATCTCATCCTTTCTAAAATAAATTTCATACTTAAATGATACTACAGCGATTAAAAAAAGTAAACCTACCTTTTGTTTTATTACTCTATTATAAAGTATTTATTATCTACTACTATTTTTTTTATTCTACTTAGAGTAGAGTATTAATTCTATTAAATAAAATAACCCGTTTTAAAGCGCTTGAGTTTAAAATTGTAAGATAAATACTCACTTAAACGCTATAAAACGGGTTTTTCATTCTTAACCAAAATATTTAATTAAATTACTATTTTTATATTTAGGATCTAGTGTTACATCAATAAATTCTAAATTGAAATCTTTTCTTAAAATAGATTCAATTTCATTTTGATGTTTATCTAGTTCTTCATCTTCTACTTCACAAGTAT
>JAZOLP010000063.1:0-7191 GCA_045653225.1 Bacilli bacterium | reverse complement strand
AACTATTTAGAAATAATATAAGACAAATTAAGATAAACACTATAAATATTCTTTTCATTAATTTTATCCTCCTTATATATAAAACGAATCACATTTTAATTGGTGACAATTTAATATATTATAAATTTAAATAGCTCCTTTATTTCAAAGAGAGCTATTTTACCTATCTTTAAGTGTGAGATTTCTTTCAACAAAAATATATATGATATTATGTCAAATGTATTTCTTATTTACATTCATTAGCTAGTTTGTTAACTAACTTCATATCACATTTACCTAAATAATTAAGTTTAAAATGTTTCATAATATTAGGCATTGATTTATCTTCTAGAGAATTAATGATTTCTTTTATTTCTTCTTCTGTTAGTTTTGCTGGAAGATATGTTTCTAGAATTTGTTTTTGAAGAGTTAATTCTTCTACTTTTTCTAATTTATTTGCATTTTTAAATGCAAGAATTTCTTCATCTAATTCTTTAATTACTTTATTGATTACAAGTAATACATCATCATCTGTTAATGATTCATTTTTAGTTCTTTTTTCAATTTCTGCTAACTTTACTTTACCAGTTACAATTTGTAATACACTTCTTTTAAGTGTATCTTTAGTTTTTAAAGCTTCCATTTGAGCTTTTTTTAATTCGTCAATTAACATGTTGTCCTCCTATTTATAAATTACATAGTTTTCTTTTCTTGGAGATGGGATTTTATCTGTTTTATCTTTTGGATATCCTAAGATGCAGTTTCCAATTCCTTTATATGATTCAGGAATTCCCCATTCTTTTAAAAGTTCTTTACCTTCAGTTGTTTCAAACATTTCTTTAGCTCTATGGATCCAGCAGCTAGATACTCCTACAGAATGAGCTGCATTCAGAAGATTTCCCATAACTAAGCTACCATCTTCGATATATGTTCTAACATTACTATCTGCAAGAACTACTATAACAACTGGTGCGTTATAGAATGGATCGTTTGTTGTTCCTAAAATAGATGCATTTAGAGCTGATAATTTATCTCTTAATGTTTTATCTTTTACAACAACCATCATTGCTGCTTGTTTATTCATTCCACTTGCAGAATAAGTTGCAGCTGTTGTTATTTCTTTTAATAAATAATCACTAACCATTTGGTCAGTATAACCTTTGATACTTCTTCTTGAGATTATTGTATTAATAGTTTCATTCATTTTATGCTGGGTCTACTTTCTTCCAATCTTTGATATATACTTTTTTAATTTTCTTTTCTTCACTTCCCCAGTAATCATAGAAGTCATGACGTTTAAGGCGTGCATATGCAACATTATCAGTTTCTTTAGAAGGTTCTGCATCTTCACTTTCTGAACTGTACCAACCTAAGAATTCATAACCTGCAACTCTAATTTTTGGAAGACCTTCTTTTGGAAGTTCTGTCATGAATGTTCCAGGGATATTATCAATAGCATATTTTACACGATAGCTTTGCCAGAAGTGTACAGTTTCTGCAGTGTAGTAGAATAATTTTGATGTATCAACAAGTGCTGCCCAACTTCCAACAAAGAAGTTATCTGCATAGTTATATGGATCCATACAAGTACAGCCTTCATCGTTTCTCCACCAAGCAAAGAATGTGATTAAAAAGTTAATAAAGTCTGTGTATTTATTATTTTTTACACACCAACCAATAAATGTAGATTCTGGTTCATTTTGAAGATTTCCATCCATTCTTGCTTCTAAGAAATATTTATGGAATGCAAAACCAATTGCATAACAATCTTTTTTTCCACCTGCATAAAAATCTGCAAATTTGATAAAGTCTTCTGCATCTTTAATATCATGCAGTTTTAAATCTTCTTCTCCGTTATTTTCTTTAATAAAATTATAAAAATCTGTATAGAAGCTTCTTTTTAAGCTTTCTTTTGACTCCCATAAGTCATTATTTAATTCATGGTTAATATATTTATAAATCATTTTTATTTATTCCTTTCTAATAATTCTTTTGGTATATATTTTTCATCTACTATGATAGAGATTGCATTAGTTACTGCTATCATATAGTCATTATTTGATATATTGATTTTTTTTAATAAGACTTCTTCATCAATGTTAATATTTGATGGATTAAGTGTAATAGATGTTCCTAGTTTTTTTATATATGCTTCTTTTGAAGTCCATACTTCAAAGAAGTATATTTTTTTTGATTCTTTATTTAAACTTTGATAAGTGTTATATTCTAAATCATTCATGATTTTTCTCGCAAGACTGTCTTTAACATCTTTGATTAGTTCAATATCTAATCCAATTTCTTCTTTAGAAACAGTTAATGCGACTATTCCATTAGAATGACTTAAACTAAAATATAGATTTAGATTTTTAAAGTATGGTTTACCAGATTCATTATAAATAAATTCTAATTTTGTAACATCTTGAAAATAAGTATTTTCTAAAACATCATTAATTAATAAATGACTTCCAAGTTGTTCTTTAATAAATAAAGTATTTTTACTTTTCTTTATTTTTTCAAGTCTTCTATTATCTATATTTTTATATAACGTTAGATCAGCTTTTAAATTATTTGCGTTTAAGAGATATACAACAGCCATTATTCTTTACCTTTATATAAAATATCATGATTTATTGTTGTATAGAATAATTCTTTGATTTTGTTTTTTTCACTTGTAATTGATAATATCCACATCATTTTTGTTAAAACACTTGGTAAGTTCATATCAAATGCTTCTAAGAAAGATAGTTTATCTTTTGTTCTTAAAGCAACATGATATATTGACATATCTGAACCTTCTTGTTGTACTTGAGTAGCCATTACTAAGATTTTACCTTGTTTTAGCCAGTATTCAATTGTTTCTAAAATACTATATGATTCTCTATTTGGAATTCCGCCTGTACCATAACTAGATACGATTACTGCATCATTTTCTTTAAAATATGCGTCAATTATATTTTTATTCATTCCAGGTGTAAGTGTTACAATTGAAACTTTTTCATTTAACTTATTATAGAATTTAACATCTTCTTTGATTTCTTCTTGTATATATAAAAAGATATTACCATCTACTATTTTTGCAACTTCTGGGAAGTTGATTGAATTAAATGCGTTAAAACTTTTGCTTCTTATTTTTTGTGCTTTTGTCCCTGCAATTACTTTTCCATCAAATACAATTACTACACCTTGTGCTTTTTCATATGCTGCATATCTAAAACTATCAATAAGATTATTTCTTGCGTCTGTAGAGTCTGTACTAATTGGTTTTTGAGCACCTGTTAAAACAATAGGTTTTTTAGAGTTTTGTATTAAATATGAAAGAGCTGATGCGGTATATGATAATGTATCAGTACCATGACATATAACAAATCCATCATATAAATTATAATTTTCTTTAATACATTCTGCAATTTTGATCCAATCTGATGGAAGCATATCAGTAGAATCTATACACATTAAATTATAACCTGTTGGTGTACAAAATGATTTAACAATTTCAACTTCACGCAGTAATTCTTCTGGTGTTGCGTGAGGTATTAAACCATTTGATGTTTTAATACACGCAATAGTACCACCTGTTGTAATTAATAATATTTTTTTCATTTTATCACCTAGTTTATTTTGTTAATAATTTCTTGATAATCTTTTATATAAAAATGTGCTAATTCTTGTTTCGTTGCTTCTTCTTTTGAAGTAGCCTCATAAACTGCACATGTAATAAATCCAGCATTTTTAGCTGTATTAAGTGCCATCAATAAATCTTCAAATACCATACAATTAGATATATCAACTCCTAGGCGTTTTGCAGCTTCAAGGTAAATTGTTGGTTTATCTTTACCATCTTTAAAATGATTTACTTCTAGTATAAAATCAAATAAGTGATATATATTATTTCTTGTTAAACAACTTTTATAACAATCTTCATCATTGGCTGTTGCTGCACAAAATGGAATATTATGTTCTTTTAATAATTCTAAAAATTCTTTAACATGAGGTTTTAGTACAACTTCGTTTGCATAAAGTTGTAAGACACCTGTTTTCCATTCTTTAATAATATCTTCTTTTTTTTCATTTAGATTAAATCTTTCAATTGTATAATCAGCTGCTTTATCAAGACCAATATGACCTATTGATTCTTGATAATCTTTAGGCATTTCTAAATTTCTTTTTGAAAAAAATCTAATATCTACTTCACCCCAAATTCCACATGAATCAATAAGTGTTCCATCTATATCAAATATAATGCCTTTTACTTCTTTGTTGTCTATTTTCATAATATTACCTCTAATCTATTATTAGTATAACATATAATAAAAGGATTAGAGGTAAATTAATTATATTTTTTGTATTTTTATAAAAAAAACATCTATAGATTTCTCTATAGATGTTTAGTTTTTTAATTAGCAGTTTTCTGCAAAGTATTTGATTGTTCTAACCATTTGGCTAGTGTATGAGTTTTCGTTGTCATACCAAGAAACAACTTGAACTTGATATAGATCTTCACCAACTTTAGCAACCATAGTTTGAGTTGCATCAAATAATGAACCAAATCTCATACCGATTACGTCTGAAGAAACGATTTGATCTTCATTGTAACCATAAGATTCGCTAGCAGCAGCTTTCATAGCAGCATTGATAGCTTCTTTAGTAACGTCTTTACCTTTAACAACAGCTGTTAAAATAGTAGTTGAACCTGTAGGAACTGGAACACGTTGTGCAGCACCAATTAATTTACCGTTAAGTTCAGGAATTACTAAACCGATAGCTTTTGCAGCACCTGTTGAGTTAGGAACAATATTAGCAGCACCAGCACGAGCTCTTCTTAAATCGCCTTTTCTGTGTGGTCCATCAAGAATCATTTGGTCACCAGTATAAGCATGAATAGTAGCCATGATACCAGATTGAATTTCAGCAAAGTCATTTAAAGCTTTAGCCATAGGAGCTAAACAGTTAGTTGTACAAGAAGCAGCAGAGATAATTTTGTCTTCTTTAGTTAAGATGTTTTCATTAACACCAAATACAACTGTTGGTAAATCGTTTCCAGCAGGAGCAGAGATAACAACTTTTTTAGCACCAGCATCGATGTGTGCTTGAGATTTGTCTTTTGAACAATAGAAACCAGTACATTCTAATACTACGTCTACATCTAATTCACCCCAAGGTAAATTTTGAGCTTTAGGTTCAGCATAGATTGTGATTTCTTTTCCATCAACTGTGATAGAACCAGGTGTAACTACAGTTTTTCCATCTTCAGCGAATACAGGTTCTTTTGAAGAAACTGTGTGTAAGTTTTGTCCGATGTAACCAGCATAACCACCTTGTGCAGTGTCATACTTTAATAAGTTTGCAAGCATTTTAGGACTAGTTAAGTCATTGATAGCTACGATTTCGTAACCTTCAGCACCAAACATTTGTCTGAATGCTAAACGACCAATACGACCAAATCCATTAATTGCCACTTTAACATTTGCCATTTTTATATTCCTCCTAATTAATTATAAATTTATAAAATGGTTTTACAATATATATTTTACCACTTTTTGTAAAAATATTCAATTGTTTTACTTATTTAGGGTATAATGTTTTTTTATAAGTGCATCTATTATCAAAGATTGATAAAAAGTGATATAATATTTTTATTCGAGGTGATATTTTGACAATAGGTGTAAAACAAAAAAGATATGAAGTTGAAATGATTAATGGTAACATCTTTAAAAATATGATTAGATATTGTATACCACTTATGTTAACGGGAGTTTTACAACTTTTTTATAATGCTGCTGATTTAGTTGTTGTTAGTAACTTTAGTAACGATCCATCAGCACTTGGTGCAGTTGGTTCTACTGGTAGTTTAACAGCTTTAATTGTTAACTTATTTATGGGGTTATCTGTAGGTACTAATGTACTTGCTGCAAGAAGATTTGCAGTTAAAGATAATGAAGGCATGAATAAAGTAGTTCATACTTCTGTATTGTTAAGTGTTTTAATAGGTATTGTTATTGGTACATTTGGGTTTATTTCTGCTAAATGGCTTCTTGATTTAATGAGTAATCCTTTACCTAAAGCAGTTATATATATTAGAATATACTTTATTGGTCTTCCTTTTATGTTGCTTTATAATTTCGCATCTAGCATTCTAAGAGGAATAGGCGATACCAAACGTCCTTTATTCTTTCTTGCAATCTCAGGATTAATAAATGTAATTTTAAATTTATTTTTCGTTATTGTTTGTGGTTTAAGTGTTGAAGGTGTAGCTTTAGCGACAGTTATTTCTCAAGTTGTTTCTTGTATAATGATTATGTGGTGCTTGATTAAAACTAATGAATCGTATAAATTTAATTTTAAAGACTTAAAAATTCATAAAAAAGAATTAATTGGTATGTTAAAAATTGGATTACCTGCTGGTATTCAAAGTTCACTATTTTCTATTAGTAATGTATTAATTCAATCATCAATTAATAAATTTGGTGGTGCTGTAATGAATGGAAACACTGCTGCAAACTCATTAGATGGTTTTGTTTATACTGGTATGAACTCTGTATATCATGCTTCTATAGCATTTACAAGTCAAAATGTAGCAGCAAAACAAAAAGATAACTTAAGAAAAGTACTTCTTTATGCTTTATTATTAGTATTTATAATTGGTATTACTTTTGGTGGAGGTTTCTATCTATTTGGCCATTCGCTTTTAAAGATATATACTCAAGATCCTTTTGAAATTAGTGTAGGGTACTTAAAAATGGGTTATTTATGTTTACCGTATTTCTTATTTGGTATGATGGATGTAGTTAGTGGTAGTATTAGAGGTATGGGTAATTCATTAGTTCCAATGATAACATCTATTATTGGTGTTTGTTTAATTAGAGTTTTATGGATATATTTTGTATTTAATCCAAATACTGATTTTTCTAATTATAAAGATTTAAGTTTATTATTTATTTCTTATCCTATATCATGGATTATTACTTTAATTGCTCATTTAATTACATATATAGTTGTATCTAAAAAATTAAAGGAAAAGATGTGTAAAGTGATTTAGTTCACTTACACATCTTTTTTTGTTGTTTTAATAATTTATCAATAATAAATTTACTATGTTCTAAACTACATTTTATTTTTATTATACCATATATATATACATCAAAAAAAAGTAATTAGAGTTTCCTCTAATTACTTTATTGAATTATCCATTTGTTCTTTAATAAATTGTTTTTT